>JABFSO010000334.1 GCA_013140555.1 Cyclobacteriaceae bacterium
GCGTATTATTATACGTATGTGATGAATGATGAGCAAAATGGACCAGTTATTACTGGAGCCGTTGTAAATACTGGAAACTTATCTGGAGATAATAATTGTCCAAATTGTGGAACATTTACCAATGGTCAACTAGGCACAAACGCCCGATCTGATGTTGGTTATTTTAATGGAGTAGAGATTCAGTTTAACATCAAAGGTAATTTGAAGGGGTATTCAGTGTCTATTAGTCGAACGAAGACTTACGGTTCTGCGCGCAATGGTGTGTCATTTGAAGGTGGAACTAATAAACCTGATGGCCCGGACAAGATGAACGTTCAGTTGACTCCTGTAAACGGAAAAATATATTCCGTAGATCTCACGGGATTTAGATACGATGCGATAACGCCAGGAACCATCACAAGGGAAAGTATCGGTTTTTTTACAGAAACGGCTACCATTCGAGATCAGGGGGGGAATGTTGTAAGCCAGTATTCAATACAATGGCAAAGCCGGATATTTATACAATTTCAAAATGGAGCTTTTCAATTTAGTGGAAACATAGGATCAAGATGAACCGAATAATTATAATAATAGGATTAATGCTGTTTAGCACAATCACAAAAGGTCAAGGGATAGCTGCTTTTGAGTTTCTGTATTCTCTTTCAGATGAGATCATAGTAGTAAAAATTACAAATGAGCGCACAGCGAGCGAGTCATTAATACAGTGCAAATCCTATGTTGATGCCAGAATAGTAGAAGGACTAAAAGTCAAGCGATTATTGCCGGATGAAAAGATTATTCATTTTGTTCGCATACTTTCATGCAACGAGAAAGGCAACGTTCCTGAAGGATTGCTTCTGGATAAGAGTAAGCAGTACATAATTTTTCTATCAAGTGAGTCTCCAGGTTATGATACGATTGGGAATCATAAAGAATATGCCTTGTCGGACTATATTTTAGGCATTCAAGAGTACAGTGAAGATCTTGCAAAATATCTTCGAAGTAAGCAGAGATTAAAACGGTAGTAACTGTAGTGCTCCAAAATACCTGTTTTAGATTTTGTGTTGCTAACAAGTTAATTTTCAGATGCGGCCAGTTATACAATTAAAGAGAAAGGCTATGCGTATATGTATGTTAGCAATGAAAACCCTACCTTAGTAGATGTTTATTTTGATGATGTGAAGATGAGCTATACACCCTCTAATATTCTTCAGAGCAACGAATACTATCCGTATGGTTTGCAGACGGTGAATAGTTGGACGCGCGCGAGTGCTACCGGAAACAATTTCTTAGCGAATGCAGGCACGGAGTTGAATACGACCTCACAGCTCTACGCTCTGGAGTTTAGAAACTACGATCCTATTTTGGGCAGGCTGCATCAGGTAGACCCTATGGCTGATAAGTATGCTTCGCTCTCGCCTTATCATTACAGCTTTAATAATCCGGCAACTTTTACCGATGCAAATGGAGCTGATGTGCTGTGGGGATTGTATACGCGTGAAGAATTTGCTCGTGCTAACATGGGCAGAGATCAGGCATGGAGCCATGGGGGTGCTACAGGAGATTTGAGTCCGGAGGCAATGGCAGAAAGTGTTCATTCACCGAGTGTTGGAAAATGGTATAGAGTATCAACGGTTTGGCAGGTGGAATCAGGATATCGGGATGCAAATAACAATTTCATCCATGATCAATATTATTATTCCTACAACGTAGTTGATACAAGGATGGAGTATGTGGAAGGCGAGATTCAGACGGGTTGGTTTGATGATCCTCAAGGTGAATTTTTCTTCAATCATTGGCGAAATGGGAACGGTCAAGAACTTCATCTGAATAGTGTAGAATGGCACAACTATATGAAGAAGAATGATTATTTGGCCACAGTTAGTATAGCTACCCATTTGTATGGATTAAATATAAAAAATAGTGGCTGGATAAAAGGATCATTTCATGGTGAAACGGGTAAAAGTGATTGGAGCTCTGGGTATGGGATGTTGAATGGAAGTAATGCCCGTGTTGGCGACCTTGAATATTTTGGATACGCTTACGTCCATGATACCGGAAGTGTATCTTATCTTCTCAGTTTCACATGGAACGATATTATGGATCCAAATGCAGCCTACCTTGGAGATATAATAGGTGCTGCACTTTTTTCTGGTACACCATATAACGTTCATATATCTTGGACTGACTTAATTCATATAGAACCCAATAAATAAAATAATGTATGAAAATAAATATTGCAGCTATTTTGATTCTTGCACTTCAATCGTGTAGTGAACTTACATGTGATTGGAGTGGTGGGGTGATAACCGATTATGGTTCATATTGTAATAATGATCTTAAGATCAAGGTCTATGAGGACAGCAATTATCTTAGGTATGAGGTACTAAACCAAAAAGGAAATGTTGTAATTAAGACTGATATGAATATTTCAAAATTTCAGAGGTGGGGTTTGTTTTTAGACGAGCAAAAGAATTTATGGGTGTTAAGTTCTGATGTTGGTGATGCTGTGTGGAAATTAGATTCTTCAACGGGTAGATACAATAAAAAAATGTTTCACTATTATTTAACTAAAGATTCAGTGCCAAGAGAATTGTACAACTCTAAGCTAAAATACTTCATTAAGTAATACAGAATTGGCCAGTGCCTTTGGGGTGAGCGCAGCGAGCACAGGCGATGCGGTAATGTACCAGAAATGCTGATGGACAATTAAATCATTGAAAGTCAAGGAATAATAGTTTAAGGATAAGAAAAGCTGACCAAAAAGGATGGAATAATACCCATCCTTTTTTGCTTTAAGAGGTT
>JABFSO010000498.1 GCA_013140555.1 Cyclobacteriaceae bacterium
TCAAATCAAAGAGGTAATCTTCTTCACGCTTAAGAATGACCAGTGTATGGCCTTTGGTCAATGGATTGATATCCAGAAATGCATAGCAATGTTCATCTTCCGCAATCAGATACGATGGAATTTCTTTGTTAATGATTCTGGAAAAAATACTTGGCATCGAATAAGAGCGAACTACGCTTCAATTTTCACGATTTCAAATTCCATTTCACCGGCAGGCGTTTTGATTTTGGCGCTGTCGCCCATTTTCTTTCCTAACAAGCCTTTTCCAATGGGAGATTGTGTTGAGATTTTTCCAGCTTTTAAATCAGCTTCTTCTTCAGATACCAACATGTAGGTCATGGAAGCTGCGTTCTTTTTATTTTTGATCGTAACCTTCGATAAGATAGAAACTACAGACGTATCGATTTTAGATTCGTCAATCAAGCGCGCATTACCCATCAAATCTTCCAGCTTGGCAATTTTTGCTTCTAAATGTCCCTGAGCATCTTTTGCGGCATCGTATTCAGCATTTTCGCTTAAGTCACCTTTGTCTCTCGCCTCAGCAATTTGTTTGGCAATATCAGACCGACCTTTAGTTTTAAGGGTGCTCAATTCGTTGGTTAACTTTTCCAACCCTTCTTTGGTGTAATACGAAATCTGCTTAGCCATTTTATTAAAACTTTTTCTACCTGTTTAAAAAAGAAAACAACGGCCACATTTCGTGTGGCCGTTGTTGCTACAAAAGTAATTGATATTTCTTTAATACAAAATTATTGCTTTCAGGCTCCCACCAATTCAGGGATACTTGCTTTTACCTGCTCCAGCAATTCATCATCAAATTGCGCCAGATACAAAGTCTTGGCCTTTGCCAGTTGCTCAATGGTAAGCCCTTTTGCTCCACGTAAATCTGCTTTGTACAAACTGGCATTTTCAAAATCTGCACCCATCAAATAGCTGTTGCGCAAATTTGATTCCATCAGAAAAGCATTTTTAAAATTTGTCTTAATTAAAAAAGCGCCTTCAAACTGTGTCTTAATCAGAAAGGCATCTTTAAAATTGGCACCGCTTGCGTAAGCTCCTTTCAAATTAGCCTGATTCAAATTCGAGTTCTCCATGTTCGTCTGATTGAGTCGGGTGTTTTCCAAATTCGTTTCAATCAACGTAGAATTAGATAAGTTGCACGAATTGAGATTCGATGCCTTTAGATTTACATAGTTGAGGTTGGTGCGCACCAAATGGCAATTCACCAAATTGATTTCATAAATCTTATGACGATTCAAACGCTTGATATTTCCCACCGTACGAAAAGCAGCCTCATCTGACTCCCATAAACGAAAATCGTCAATCTCATCTTTGTAAGTTCTGATACGCTGGCGAATCTCACCGTTTTGATTTAACCAATACAGCAGAATACCGATGACGGCAATGTCAAAAATCATTCCGTGTGCTTCGGCCAACACCTGCATCCAGAAACTTCTGAAATCCGATATATAATAAGGAAGGCTCAAGCTGATCACAATCACAGCCACGATCACCAATACAATGGCACTAGTGAGTAGAGGTTTCTCCACCACCTCGTCAAACTTATTAGAGAGCTTTGTTTTTAGTTTACGAATTCTTGACATGGCCACACAATTGCAGGATGCTTACCGATCAAATATAATTGTAAAGGGTTAAATAAAGCATCTCATTTTGTAATGAAACTTACATCTAATTGTGGGGAATTCAAAGTAACAAATGAATCGTGAGAAAATAGGTAGTTAATCCCAACAAATCGCTCATCGTAGTAATAAATGGTCCAGATGCCAAGGCAGGATTAAAACCCAATCGATTGAGTATGAGTGGAGTAACCGTACCAACAAACGATGAAAACAAAACTACTCCAAACAACGCGATGGATACCACAATTGATAATTGTCGATTCCCGAAAAACAAAAGCGTACTTGCCAACACGATCATGGAAAGAAAAAATCCATTCAACAATGCCACGCTAAATACTTTGGAGAGTCGCTTTACTAATCCTTCGTCTACAAAGCTGGGGTTAACCAAACTTTGCACCACCAGTGAAGATGATTGAATCCCTACATTTCCACCGGTAGCTTGAATCAGCGGCACAAAAAAAGCAATGGCTGTTATTTTCGCCAGCTCCGGTTCAAAAAATCCCATGAAGCGGGCACTCAACATTCCGCCAAAAATACCAATCAACAGCCAGGGCAAGCGAGCCCGCGTATTTTTCCAAACAGTATCATCTTCTTCTACATCTTCCGTAATACCCGACATGATCTGGCGTTCTTCTTCTGCTTGCTCCGTAATCACGTCCACTACGTCATCGATGGTAATCCGCCCAACCAACTGACCATTGACATTTACAACTGGAACAGATTCCAAATCGTATTTCTTCATCACCTCTGCTACTTCCGTATCTTCCTGATAGGTTTCTACTGAAACCACATCATCGTCATAAATATCCTTTACAATTGTTTTCGGGTCGGTTAGAATCAACTTTTGCAGTGCTACTCGCCCCAGCAACTTGTCGTGATCATCTACAACGTAAACGGCATAAAACTTCGATACGTTTTCGGCCTGCTTCCGAATTTCCTCGACACACTGCACTACAGTCCAATTGTCACGCGCTTTAATTAACTCCTTCGCCATCAAACCACCGGCCACGTTTTCTTCGTATCGCAGCAGATCGATTACTTGTACTTTCAGGTCGACTTCCAGTCCGGCAATAATACTTTCGCTGATTTTGATCGGCAGTTCATTTAAAATATCTGCCGCATCATCCGAATCCAATTGGTTGACAATCTCGGTCAACTCATTCAATTCATAAATCTGGAGAAATTTCTTTCGGGTGTCCGAATCCAGATCGTTAATGATTTTAGAACGCGTTTCCAGCGGAAGCAAATCCAGCACATACTTTGATTCTTCGCTGTTAAACTCATATAATAGTGAAGTGATATCAGCCGGATTAACTTCATTTAAACTATCAAATATGAACGTGCCATCGCGTTCGTCCAGCGCTTGTTGAAAGCGATCGCGAAACTCTTTCGTCAACTCAAATTCAACAAATTCCTTCACGCTTGTGCTTCAATTAATTTGGTAAGATCAATAAACTGTTCTACCGAAAGTTGTTCAGCCCGATTATCTAAAAGAGGCAAGGTCACAATCGATGCGTTCAAATTTAGAGGTTTGAGTGCGTTTCGCAAGGTCTTCCGTCTGTTTTGAAAAGATTGCTTCACCACACGTTGAAACAATTCTTCATTGCAACCGAGTGTGGTGCGATTATTTCTGCTGAGGCGAATTACTGCAGACATGACTTTCGGTGGCGGATGAAAAACTCCGGGAGGCACTTTAAATAAGTACTCGATATCGTAGTAGGCTTGCAACAAAACGCTGAGGATGCCATACGTTTTGGTTCCCTCCTTTTCAGCAATGCGATCAGCCACTTCTTTTTGCAGCATGCACACCACTTGTTTCACATGCGCGCGTTGCTCCAATATTCTGAAAAAGATTTGTGATGAAATGTTATAGGGAAAATTTCCAATGATATCATATTGTGAAGCCAACCCGGAAAGATCGATTTCCAGAAAGTCTCCTTCCATGATGTGCGATTGCAATTGCGGGAAATGTTCTTTTAAATAAACTACCGACTCGCGGTCGATTTCAATCAATTTTAAATCTAACTGTGGCTTGGCTACCAGAAATTGGGTGAGCACACCCGTGCCGGGACCAATCTCTATCACCTGCTGCGGCTGCCCGGTTAGTTGAAGTGCCTCCACAATTTTCGAAGCAATATTTTGATCTTTCAAAAAGTGCTGGCCAAGAAATTTTTTAGGTCGAACCATTTTTCCACAATAGACTGCAAAGTTCAAGAATACTTCGTGAATAGTTGCGTGTTTATTCAGATATAAAAACAGAATTGATTTTCAATCACGGATTTTAGCTAAATTAGAAGTGATGGAATTGATTAACTTTAAATTTTAATCTTCACATGGCAATCGAAAAACCACGAATCGGAATTACCCTTGGCGACCTGAATGGAATTGGCCCCGAAGTAATCATTAAAGCACTTACAGACAATAGGCTTCTCAGCATGATCACTCCGGTGGTTTATGGTTCCACACGGGTGCTTTCCTATTATCGCAAGCTGATGAATATGGAAGAGTTCAACTACAGCCAGGTAAAAACCAAAGGGCAGTTTTTTCCAAAAGCGGTGAATGTGGTGAATTGCTGGGAAGATGCAATTGAAATTGTGCCAGGTCAGCCATCAAAGCAAGCCGGACGAGGTGCCCTACTTGCCCTGAAGCAAGTAGTAGAAGATGCCAAAGAAGGATTGCTGGATGCGATTGTTACCGGCCCTATTGATAAGAATACCATTCATGGTGATGATTTTCCTTACCGAGGACACACGGAATACCTGACGGAAACATTTGGAGCTGGCGAAAGCTTAATGTTGATGGTAGGCAATAACCTACGTGTTGGCTTGGTGACGGAACATGTTTCGATAAAAGAAATTGCCTCTTTAATCACCAAAGAGCGAGTAGAACTAAAAATACGGTTGCTAGAAATGTCGCTGAAGAAAGACTTCCTGATCAGTAAGCCAAAAATTGCGGTACTTGGTTTAAACCCCCATGCGGGCGATGAAGGTTTACTCGGCACCGAGGAAAATGAAGTGATCAGACCCGTTATTGCCGACTTGAAAAACAAGGGCAAAGTTATTTTCGGTCCATTTCCAGCCGATGGCTTCTTTGCCGCTCACCAGCATTTAAAATACGATGGCATTTTGGCCATGTATCATGATCAAGGGCTGGTGGCTTTTAAAACACTAGCTTTTGAGGATGGCGTCAATTTTACGGCAGGTTTGCCGGTGGTGCGCACTTCGCCCGACCATGGAACAGCTTACAATATTGCGGGCAAAAATCTGGCCGATGAATCGTCCCTGCGGCAGGCAATTTATATGGCATGTGATATAGTAAAGAACAGACAAGAACAACTGGTCGAGCATAATTAAGGCTTTATCGGCTGTTAAGTCATTATAAATCAATAACGTGCTATAATTTCAAGGCTTTGATAGTTTTGGAATATGTACACCTACCCGATGGATATCGTTACGAAGAAAAAACTCAACATTTTGATCCAATTGGCGGAAGCCGACAAGCATTTTGCCAGAGCCGAGCGGGAGATGATTTTTAAGATCGCATCCGACAAAAACTTTTCGGAGCCCGAAGTGAATGAGTTAATTCGAAATCCGGAGCCGATCGATTCTTTAGGTGCTCTATCCGATGATCAAAAATTCGACTACCTCGTGGCTTGTATGGAATTGATGCATGCCGACCAAAAACTGTTTGAAAGTGAGCTAATCTTCTGTAAAGGCATTGCCATTAAGCTGGGATTCAAAAAAAACGTGGTCGATTATTTTGTGGATAATTTTAGAAAAAAGCCACTGGATGACATCAAAAAGGTGGTTTTTACCGAATTCTACTAGATCAAAACCCCGACCAACCGCCTCCATTCCATCAAAAAACCCAACGGAAGGGGCAAAAATTCAATAAATCCTGATAAATTTGCCCCTCATTTTAAAAGCCCTCTGGGGTGAGTAATTTTAGTGTCAATATTTTAGGTTTAAGTAAGAAAGAGCACTCTTTCGACTTCCAGCTTGGCGAAACATTCTTCGCAAAGTATGGCAAAGAGGTTGTTTCAGCAGGCCAGTTTGACGCCAAAGTGATTCTCAACAAAAGGGAAACGCTCATTGAAGCTGATTTTAACATTCAAGGTAAAGCGCATTTGATTTGCGATCGAAGCCTTGATCCTTTCGACCATCCGATGGAAATTTCCAAAAAGGTAATTTTCAAGTATGGCGAAGTGGCGGAGGAAATCAGCGATGAGATTATCATCATCCCACACGATCAAGACGTGCTCGATGTGGGACAATTGATGTATGAGTTTATTGTGTTGGATATTCCGATCAAAAAGATTCATCCACGATTTGAAGAAGATGAAGACGAAAATGAAGAAGAAGAGGGTAAACTGATTTATCAGACTGAAAAAGACGAAACAGCCGTTGACCCTCGCTGGGAAGTGTTAAAAAAGTTAAAACAATAGTAAATAGTAAATAAACAAGATAGGTTATGCCAAATCCCAAACGAAAAACCTCGAAAACCCGCAGAGATAAAAGAAGAACCCATTACAAGGCGGTAGCAAAACAATTCTCGATGGATCCAACAACCGGAGAAAGCCATTTGCCACACCGTGCGCACTGGCACGAAGGTAAACTGTACTACAAAGGAAATGTAGTAATGGAAAAGGAAGTGGCGTAAACAGCCCAAATGATTAAGTCATTGACCATCTGTTTAAAGTGTAATTATATTATTGCCCATCAAGGCAAAACGTACTAAGTGTGTTTAAATAAATGCCCGGTTTCACCAACTGGGCATTTGCTTTTTTAGTCGTCCGGTGAAACGAAGAAATTATGAGTAAAATTAGAGCTGCGATTACGGGTGTGGGCGGATATGTGCCCGATTACATTCTCACCAACAAAGAGTTAGAGAAAATGGTAGAGACCACCGATGAGTGGATCACCTCTCGAACCGGCATCAAAGAGCGAAGAATATTAAAGGGCGAAAACCAAGGCGTGTCGGTCATGGCGATTGAAGCGGTGAAAGATTTGCTTGCCAAAACAAACACCAACCCCGCTGATATTGACCTGATCATTTTCGCGACTATTACCGCAGACATGACTTTTCCGGCTTCTGCCAACATTGTGGCTACTGCGGTTGGTGCAACCAATGCTTTCAGCTATGATATGGGTGCAGCCTGTTCCGGATTCATTTATGGCTTAACTACCGGAGCGAGCTTTATCGAAGCCGGCAGATATAAAAAAGTGATTGTGATTGGTGGTGATAAAATGTCAGCCATCTTAGATTATACGGATCGCACTACCTGTATCATCTTTGGCGATGGTGCTGGTTGTGTATTGCTAGAACCTACTACCGAAGATGTAGGTGTGATGGACTACATGCTGCGCAGCGATGGCAGTGGCGAGACTTTCTTGCACATGAAGGCCGGAGGCAGTAGAATACCTGCATCGCATGAATCCGTAGATAAGCGTTTGCACTACGTCTATCAGGAAGGATCTTCTGTTTACAAATTTGCTGTAACCAATATGGCCGATGTGGCCGCCCAAGTGGCTGAACGCAATCAGCTGAATAAAGAAAATATCAATTGGTTGGTGCCACACCAAGCCAACAAACGCATCATCGATGCCACCGCTTCGCGCGTAGGCATTGCGGAAGAAAAAGTAATGATGAACATTGAGCGTTATGGAAATACCACCGGTGGTACTATTCCATTGCTCTTATGGGATTATGAAAAGAAATTAAAGAAAGGCGACAATCTGTTGATTGCTGCTTTTGGCGGTGGATTTACGTGGGGCGCTGTATATGTGAAGTGGGCCTACGATCCGAAATAAATAAGTAACAATTACCTGAACTATAAATTGAGAATTACCAATGGCAACTGTATCTGATCTAAACAAAGGAAGTTATGTGCGCTACAACGGTGAAGTGGTGCAAGTTGAAGAAATGCAACACAGAACCCCCGGAAACTTGCGCGCTTTTTATCAATTAAAGATGAGAAGCTTACGCACCGGAAAAATTGTAGAAAACCGTTTCCGCCCCGGAGATGCAATTGAACAACTTCGTGTAGAAACCAAAGAATATCAATATTTATATCAAGATGGCGACAGCTTGGTATGCATGGATAACACCACATTCGAACAAATTTATTTGGACAAAGTATTGTTGGGCGATTCTGTTAACTACATTAAAGAAGGTGTTACACTTTTAATCGCATTTGAGAATGGTACAGACCCGATCACTGCGGAAGCACCTGCTCACGTTAACTTTGTGGTAACGTATACTGAACCAGGTGTGCAAGGCGATACCGCTACCCGCACATTAAAAGCGGCTACCATTGAAACCGGTGCCGAAATTCGAGTGCCCTTATTCATCAACACCGGAGATAACATCAAAATCAAGACCAGCACCGGTGAGTACGTTGAACGCGTTAAATAACCAACCCTATGGCTACGAAGAAAGAAATTGGAACAAAAGGTAACGGAATAAAAAAACCAGCAACTCAAACCCAATCAGAAATGAAAACGAACGAGATACGCGACCTTATCGACTTCATTGCCCAATCTGGCTTGAATGAAGTGGACATCGAAACCAAAGAATTGAAGCTTCATGTGAAGCGCGAACCCGATCAAAAGGTAATGAAGTCTGCGGCTCCCGTTATGGCAGCCCCTGTTATGGCTGCTCCGGCAGCTGTTGCTGCTCCGGCTGTTGCACCTGCTGCAGCGCCAAAAGCAGAAAAGCCTGCTGCTGCTTTGGTAAAAGGTCTTGAGATCAAATCTCCGATGATCGGAACATTCTATCGCACCGCCAATCCCGATTCGCCTCCATTTGTTTCCGTTGGCGACAAAGTAACCAAGGGGCAAACTGTTTGTATCATCGAAGCGATGAAGCTTTTCAACGAAATCGAATCGGAAGTTTCCGGTACTATCGTAAAAGTAATGGTCGAAAATTCTTCTCCGGTAGAATACGATCAAGTGCTTTTTGTGGTAGAACCGGATTAGTGTTCAGTGAATAGTTAATAATTGTTGGTTAGTGGAGGTTAAGCTTCATAACTACTATCAGAATCACCTATTAACACTTAACTATTAACCCTTAACTGATTTTATGTTTAAAAAAATATTGATTGCCAATCGTGGCGAAATTGCCTTGCGCGTTATTCGTACCTGCAAAGAGATGGACATCAAAACGGTGGCCGTCTATTCAACCGCTGATCGCGAAAGCTTACACGTTCGCTTTGCCGATGAAGCAGTATGTATTGGAGCCCCTCCTAGCAAAGAATCCTATTTAAATATTCCGCGAATCATTTCGGCTGCCGAAATTACGAATGCCGATGCGATTCACCCTGGCTATGGCTTCTTATCTGAGAATGCCGAATTCTCATCCGTGTGTCATGAATATGGAATCAAATTCATTGGTCCCACACCTGAGATGATCAAATTGATGGGTGATAAAATCACCGCCAAGGATACGATGAAGAAAGCGGGTGTGCCCTGCATTCCCGGTTCAGAAGGTTTGCTGGAATCAGTAGAACAAGGCATTGAACTGGCGAAGAAGATTAAGTTTCCGGTGATTGTAAAAGCAACAGCGGGTGGTGGTGGAAAAGGTATGCGAATCATCAATGATGAAAGCGAATTCCGCAAGGCGTGGGATGATGCGAAACGCGAAGCCGCTGCCTCTTTTGGCAACGATGGTTTGTATCTTGAGAAATTTATTGAAGAGCCACGTCACATCGAAATTCAGGTGGTAGGCGACCAATACGGCAAAGCGTGTCACTTATCAGAGCGCGATTGCTCGATTCAACGC
>JABFSO010000085.1 GCA_013140555.1 Cyclobacteriaceae bacterium
GCTTGATTCTATTTTGTTGAGCGCGGCAGACCGCTACGAAAAAATGATGGCCAAAGAGCCCTTGCTGATTCGTGAGATTCCATTGCAATACCTTGCTTCTATTCTGGGCGTAACGCCTCGCCACCTGAGTCGCATCCGCGCCAAAGTGAAATAGTATTTCTAGACATTTGTCCGGTAGAAGGAGTGAGCCGCTTCGCACCTTTGTCTTGTTAAAACAAAACAACAAGACAAATGAAAAATCTATTTATCATCGTATTTGCTCTCATCAGTTGGGGCGCCACCGCTCAAGGTTCTTTCAACACGCGCGAAATCAGCATCAACGGCTTTCGCAATCCATCTATTGGAGTGGAGTATCGTATCAAACACATCTCGCTGCATGGAGGCTACTATGTTACCAACTTCGAGTCGGGCATTACCACTGAATTTGTAAAGACCGGTGTCACCTATTGGTTTTTGCCTTTTGATCAAAAAGAAATCCCTTCTTCTTTTTATGTAGGCGCCTCTTACCTGCGTGGCCTCACCCGCGACTATGAAAACAAAAATGCTGTAGCCGTGGAAGCCGGTTTCCGCTGGATGATCTGGAAAGGGTTGCAGTTTCGCTTGGGTGCGATTGCGCTGGTCGCTCCGGGCGAAGACATTAAAATCAATCCTACACCTGGTTTAAGTTATTCTTTCATCCTTAAATAAAAGCAGTCATGAAAACTTACAAATCGATTGGCGCCTTGCTGATTGTCGGAGCCATTGGCGTATTCATTCCGTACACCATCTTGACGATTACTTTTGAGTATCCGGATGTTTTAAGAAAAGATGCCGGGCAAGTGCTTACACAATTTCATGATGGCGGCAGCTCGTTGATTTTTACGTGGTGGGCATTTGCTATCCTCGGCCTGCCTTTGTTGATCGCCTACATTCAGTTGGGCAAGCTTTGGAAAAACATTGCCTTCATGAGTTGGGCTACCACTCTTGGCATCATCTCGGGTATTGCACAAATCATCGGGTTGTTGCGTTGGGTTTTTGTTGTGCCCGTGTTGGCACACGCATTTGTTAGTGGAGACGAAGCCACCCGAAAAGCAACTATAGTGGCATTTCAAGTGGTGCATCAATTGGGTGGTGTGTTGCTGGGCGAGCACATCGGTCAGTTGTTTACTATCGCTTGGACTGTTTTAGTCAGCATGGCATTGCTTCGGTTAAACCTGCTGCCAAAGTGGATCAGCTATTTTGGAATCGGTGCTTCGGTGATCTATCTGTTCGCGCAAGCGGAATTATTCGCTACTGTCATTCCTGCTTTTCCCGTGTGGGATCTGGCCGGGTTTATCGGAAGCACACTGTGGTTGGTGTGGTTGATTGTAGTAGGTGTAGGCTTCTTGAAGTTGAAGCCCACACCTGCTAATTAATTACAGATACTCCGACAACTGATCAAAGAAATTAGGCCAAGGCATCTTGCCTTCACTTTTGCCCAAGCGCACGATGACCAGATTTTTAGCACGATTCACATAGATAAACTGACCGTGCAATCCATCGGCATAAAAACCTTTTTGTGAAATCCACCACTGGTAGCCGTAAAGTCCTACCGCTCCTTCTTTTTGTAATGAAGTAGTAGATTCGGTGATCCATTCTTTTGGAAGAAGTTGCTGACCATTCCACTGACCTTCGTTGAGGAAGAGCCTGCCAAACTTGGCAAAGTCGCGGGCCTTCGCGTTGATGCAACAAAACGTTTTCTCTAAACCGTTTTTCTTTTTGTCGATGCTCCAAGTTGCTTCGTACTCGGCACCCAGATGACTCCAGATTTTTTCATTCATGTAATCCGTTACATTTTTTTTAGTGGCACGCTCTACAATCAGGCCGAGTAGCTGCGTGTTTACGCTTCGGTAGGCGAACTTGGTTCCGGGAGCGTAATCTGTTTTCAAACGAGAAAGGTAGCCGCGCAAATTTCTTCCGTAATACAACTTGGCCGCTTGCCCTAGTGGGTTGTAGTAGCTTTCGCTGGATTTGATACCACTCGTCATTTGCAGCAGGTGGCGAATTTTGATTTGATCAAAGCCTTTTCTGTTCTTCAGTTCGGTGAGGTAATTCGTGATGGGCTCTTCCACACTTTTCATCAACCCATCCGACAGCGCTGCTCCGATCAAAGCGGAGGTATACGACTTGGCCATGGAAAAAGAAGCTACTGTAGAGCTCGCATCGTATTGCTGGTAGTAGCGCTCCATTAAAATAGAGTCATTGCGGATGATGAGAAATGCAACCGAATTATTAGCCGCCACCATGCTATCAATTCGGGCTACACGCGCTTTGCCAATCCTTTCTTTCTTCGGTGCTTCCGTAAATCGAAAAGGGGTATTTGATTTACTAAGGGGGCGCGAAGGAAAAATTTTATGATCCGTGATGTTTGAAAAATTATACCACGCAAAGCGACCGACCAGACACGATTGCAACATGACCGCAAGCACCAAGAACAAAATCCATTTTGTGTTTTTCATATCGATACTAAATTTTTTAAGCAAGAAGCGGCTTTCTTCAACAGCCAATGCCTTTCTGCATTCAATTTAAAGCAGGCGAACGTCTAAATCGATAAATTTTAAGCTGCCGATGGAAGCTCTTTCTTGAATTGGGAGGGTGTAACTCCGGCATAGCGCTTAAAGGCGGTGTTGAAGGTGGTTTTCGAGTTAAAGCCAGCCTCCTGCCCGATCGCCAACAGTGAGTAGTGATTAAATTGGGCGTTGGCCAGCAGTTCTTTTGCTTCCTCCACACGATAGCGATTAATGAAATCGTAGAAATTGGACTTCTCCTTTTTGTTGATGATTTGCGATACGTAGCCCGCACTCAGTTCAACATCAGCCGCCAACAACTCTAGGCTGAGTTCGGGGTTGAGATATGGCTTTTTTGTTTTCATGACTGTCAGAAGGTTTTGATAGTGATCGTCTGTTTTTTCAGACAACACAGGCTCTGTCTTCTCGGGTGTTTGAAAGAGGGCGGGCTCAAATACTTCTCTACGAGTGTAAGCCGAATAGCCAATCCAATAAATAACTATCGACATGCCAATCCACAATGGATAGTGATGCCATTGCGAAAATTGGTTGGTGACTAATTCATATACATACGGCAGGCTCCACAAAAACCACAATGCCAGCAATGCATACATCAGGTTGCGCAGCCAGCCGAGCGTGCGGTTGTCGATTGCTGAGAAATTGTTTTTTAAGTTGCGTTGATAGTGAAACACGCGCTGCATTCCATGCCCCAGCAAAGTAATTGCCAGAATCATAGAAAGTATTTCAATGCTATGATTGAGTTGATTGTAGATGCTGATGTGTTCTGCTAACCATTTTCTGTTTAGTAAAAAAGCGAACAACGTGCTGGTCTTGAAAAGTACATCTATCAAAAATGGAAAGAAGAGCAATTTTTCGGTGAGAGATGGTTGATGCTCCGGCTTGATCAGATAGGTAATGAAAAAATAAAATGCCACGGGTATGAGCAGCGTCCACGAAAGTGGTAGGAAAAAAATGACCGGGTAGATTTGAACAAGGCCGATATCAAACAAAAAATAATAAAAGTTATTGAGTGAAAAACTAAATATCGTGAGCGCCAGATAGCCATTGGATTTCCGTCTGAAGTTCGTGCTGCGCACTAAAAGAATGGACAAGAAAAAACCCTGTGCGCAACCGACTAAAATGAGCAGATTAAACAGATTAAGGTTCATGCAGGGTTAATTGTCGGCTAAAATAAGTCAAGTATCTGAAAAGAAAATACAAAGTTTCTGTAATCAAAACAGTGTCGTGTGCTACTAATTAGAAAAGAATTTAAAAATGGAAACTAAAAAGAAGTTCAGGTTCGGTAAGTATTCGCTCGTTATCGGCATTGCCAGCGGCTTTGCTTTTTTGGTAGCCCTTTTTGCCATACTAGAAACTAATTTGAATACCTCTGAAACCTTAGGTTTAGTAGGATTGTGTGCCAGCTCAATGGCCTTATTTCTCACATCAATGGAAGAAAAGAAAACAAAAACGTGTTCAAAACTATGACAGTCAGCAAAGAGAACTCCACTTCAAAAGGAGCCTTTCCATTCCTACGCATTTTATATGGTGCATTTGTAGCACTCGGCATTTACTACCTGATACGCAAAGATATTTCCGAAGCCATGAGCACGTTGGGTATCGGATTGATTTTTGATCCGTTTGATCAACAAGTAAAGTGGAATGATCGTCCAGCATACCAAAAAATTTGGTTGATTGTTCACTTGAGTGTGGTACTTGGCTTAGTCGGAATTTTAATTATTAACTGGCTGAGTAAGTAATCGAACTACTTTGTTATTCAAGATTAAACCACATAGAAACATAGAACACAATAGATTGCCTTCCGAATCATATTCTACGTCCCCATGATTCTATGTCTTCTATGAGTTGAAAAATCATTTTACAAACAAAGGTGGCACTTTGTCTTCCCACTCAGTCGCTTCCTGATAGGCGCGCACGAGTGAAATAATTTCTGCCTCGCCATACAAACGACCTAAAAAAGAAATACTAGTCGGGCTGCCCTTGTCATTAAAACCATTGGGCACCACCACACATGGATTTCCCGTAAGGTTGGTAGTTAACAATTGCGAGCCGCCAAAGCTGGGCGTAACAATTACATCAAAATCTTTAGTGGCTGCATAAAACTCTTGAACTAACTGATGACGTAATCGGGATGCATTAATGTATTCTACTGCTGGAATAAAGCGTGCCCCGCGAAACGTATTAGGCCACGCCCACTTGCGTTGATCAGTCATTAGGCTATCGCGGTTGGAGCGCGTGAGTTCGTCAAATGAGGCAGCAGCTTCCGCTGTCAGCATGATGCGCACTGCTGCGATCGGAATCTTAGAATCCCATTCGAGTGGAATTAACTCAACACCTAGTTTCTTTAAATCAGCCAGTGTCTTTTCATCGTTTGCTTTGGATGAATAATTTCCATCGAACCATTTTTTAAAGTAACCTACTCGTAATTTTTTGAGCGGTGTTTTTGAAGAGTAGTTAAATGCAGCGGCACGTGTCGAGCGATCCAAATCATCTTCTCCGCGAATGGCATCGAATACCAATGCACAATCAAAAGCCGAACGACACAAGGGTCCAATTTTGTCCATGCTATAGCTCAGCGCCATCGCACCATGTCGGCTCACCGCACCAAACGTGGGACGTAGTCCGCTGGCTCCGCAACGAGTGGAAGGAGAAACAATCGAGCCGAGTGTTTCGGTGCCAATAGCAAATGCTACTAAGCCCGCCACAGTTGCTGAAGCTGAGCCGGCTGATGAGCCACTGGAACCGTCTTTGAGATTCCAAGGATTTTTAGTGACGCCACCATACCAAATATCGCCCATAGCCAGAGCGCCTAATGTTAACTTTACTATCAGCACCGCTCCGGCTTGTTCTAATTTTTTTACCACCGTAGCTGTCTCATGAATGGTTTGCCCTTTGAAAGGTGTTGCTCCCCACGTGGTTTCAGTTCCCTCCACGGTTAGTAAGTCTTTGATCCCGTAAGGAATGCCATGTAATGGCCCACGGTATTTTCCTTTGGCGATTTCTTCATCGGCTAATTTGGCTTGCTTTAATGCGCTCTCTTCTAAAATCGAAATGGCACACTGCAAGGTATCGGCATATTTTTTTAGACGGCTTAAATAGAGTTTGGTCAGATCTGTCGATGTGATCTTTTTAGATTTAATCAGCACTGATAATTTATAAACGGGATAAAAGGCAAGCTCTTCTTTGTTCGCAGGCAAAGCCACCTCTTTTGGCAATCCCCAGTCGATTGGTTTTTGTTGAGTGGATGCCTTTACACCCACAGGCATGGGATCGAAAACCAGTGACATGGGCACACTGTTGTTGAGCGTATATTGATGAATAGCCTGAAATGCCTTTTGATAATCCATCAAATTTGAAAAGAGCGAATCGCGCTCGGCCTGGGTAAAAGACAGATCGTAGAAACTCTCAATCGGTTGTGTAGGATATTTTGTCTGAGAAAATGTGGTGATTGTCGCGCAGCATAAAGCCACGATCAAAGAAACTCTGTAACTTGAAGCCGTTTTCATTAGTAAGTTATTTAAAGGGGAATGTACGCATGAAATGGCTATTAAGATACTCTACACTCATCGGTATTATTATCTTGGCCATTCCATGTGACCATTAAAAACAAATTATAAGCACATGAAGAAGTATTTTGTAAAGCTTTATCAATACAACGCTTGGGCGAATAATCGTGTGATGGACTGCCTGCTTCGCCAACAGGTGCGTGATGCAAAAATTACCACGCTGTTTGGCCACGTGCTGGCGGCACAGTTTCTGTGGCTTCACCGCATTAAAGGGCTGCCCGCTCCGGCTGTCAAATTGTGGGGCGACTATTCATTGGAAACACTACAGACCATGGTGATCAATGCCAATGCGCATTGGATTGTTTATGTAGAGGAAACCGCTGACTTCGACCGCGAGATGACCTATCACAACTATACGGGCGATTTGTATACTAACAATGTAGAAACGATTATGATGCATTTAGTAAACCACTCTTCCTATCATCGTGCTCAAATTGCGATGCTACTGCGACAAGGTGGGCTCGAGCCAATCAATACCGATTTGATTACGTTTGATCGCGTGCAGCGCGGCCAGTGGAAGGATTAGTCAAAACTAAAGCGGCTATTTTGTTGTTACTTGCACACAACATCTAAAACCAATATACATGAAGAGAATTACCCTATTCCTCCTATTTGTTTTGCCTGCATGGTCATTTGCGCAAACCAAACAGGCAGAAACCATCTGCCACACATCGGCTACTGAAAAGTTTGCCGTTTTAGCCTCTAACAAAAAGTTCAATCGTGATCATCCAAGCCCACTACCTTATGTACATGAAACACAAGCCGGTGGAAAGATGATTAAATTAAAATCTGCGGATGGCATAGAAGTAAATGCCTACTACATCGAAGCCAAAGTAAAATCGAACAACTGGATTTTTGTGTTTCAAGAATGGTGGGGATTGAATGACCACATCAAGCGCGAAGCTGAAAACCTGTACAACGACTTAGGAAACGTAAACGTAATCGCATTAGACATGTATGATGGGAAACTGGCTACCGATCCACAAAATGCCGGCAAGTTCATGGGCGAATTCAAACAGGAAAGAGGAACTGAAATTGTGAAAGCAGCTATTGCTTTTGCTGGCGCTAATGCGAAAATCGGAACGATCGGTTGGTGTTTTGGTGGTGGTCAATCGATGCAAGCGGCTCTTACGGCCGGAACGCAAGCTGCGGCATGTATCATTTACTACGGCCAGCCCGAAGATAAATTAGATCGTCTGAAAACGTTGAATTGCGATGTGCTAGACATCTGGCCAACTCAAGATAAGTGGATCACCAAAGAGTTGACCGAGAAATTTCAGAAGAACATGGCCGAAGCCGGAAAGAAATTAACGGTGAAGTCGTATGATGCGGATCACGCATTTGCAAACCCCAGCAATCCAAAATACAATAAAGAATTTGGTGCTGATGCCTACAAACATTCATTGGAGTTTTTTAGAGCAAGGTTGAAGTAACCCAATTTGAAAATGTAACAATTTGAAAATTTGAAGATGAGTTTGGTTTGGAGCGAATCATTGACCAATTGACTCATTTTCAAATTTTCAAATTTGGTTTATTCCCAAATCACCGCTCCTTCTTTTGTGTGATACCAGCTAGGATATTTTGGCACGTGAATTTTCTCCACTTCGTTTCGTTTCACTTTCAGTGTAGGGGTCATCAGTCCGTTGGGCACGGTCCAGTCGCCCTGCATGATTACTGCTTTCTCTAATTTTTCATACGACTCCAGCTCGGCATTCACTTCTTTGAGTGAGGCAGACAAACTTTCAATGATCGCTTCTTTTGATTTGGCCTTGCCGGCTATAGATAGAACTGTGAGTGCAATTGGTTGTGGAATACCCATACCCACTACACAAACTTGTTCGATGTCTGTATTGGCCAACAACTTCATTTCGATAGGAGCCGGTGCCACATACTTGCCTTTGTCGGTTTTGAATTGATCTTTGATTCGGCCCACGATAGTCAAAAATCCTTGACTGTCAATTTCACCTTTGTCGCCTGTTTTTAAATAGCCCTCTTCATCAAATGCTTCGGCTGTGAGAGCTGCTTCTTTGTAGTAGCCCTTCATGTTGGCATCGCTCTTCAAACGAAGTTCTCCATCAGCGGCAATTTTCACTTTCACATTTTTAAATGGAATGCCCACCGTTCCTATTTTATTTTTTCCGTGGCGATTGAAGTGCGAAAACACGCAGTCTTCCGTCATACCGATGGCTTGAAAAATTTCGATGCCAATCGAGTTGAACCATTCCAATAAGTCCACGGAAATCGGTGCGGCACCTGAGTAAATGTGCGTGGCACGACTGAGTCCCAATTTTTTGCGAATGCTTTTCTTTACAATGCTGCCGATGATAGGGATCGAAAGCAAACGGCTCAATTTTTTCTGCGGCATTTTTTCCAAGATTTTTTCGCGGAACTTGGCCCAGATGCGCGGCACGGCAAAAAATGAATGTGGTTGTGTTTCAAAAAGATTTTTTGGAAATGTTTCCAGCGATTCGGCAAACGAAAATTGAGCACCCGAATAAAATCCATATACTTCAATGCCCATGCGCTCTGCAATATGACTCATCGGTAAGTAGGAAAATAAACTTGGCTCCAAAGGCAAGCCTAGTTCTTCAATCGCTGCCCTGAGTACTACATCAAAATTACCAGCCGTATGCATTACACCTTTGGGCATGCCGGTGGTGCCTGAGGTATACATAACTGTCATCAGATCATCTTTACCCCAATTGTAAATGGATTCAATCGGAGCGTTTGCCTGTACTAACTTTTCCCACGAAAGTGATTCCTGCACGCCATACATTTCAATTCCAATGCGCGCTATGTCACTCGAAATTCCAGCTTGCTGCGATGGATATTCATCTAGCTTGCCGATGATAATGGCCTTGGATTGGCTATGATCTAAGATTTGTTTAATAGAAGGCGCAGTAAGCGTAGCATAAAGTGGAACAGAAATGTGTCCCGTCATCATGATGGCCAGGTCGGCCAAAATCCAATGCGCACAATTTTTAGAAAGAATAGCGATGTTACTTTTATCAGGATAACCTAACCCCTTGATGGCAGAAGCCATTTTTCGAATTTCAATGCCAGCTTCCTGATATGACCAGGTTTTGTAGGCACCGTTAATTGGTTGATTTAAAAAGACAGCAGATGGCTTCTGCTTTTCCCACTTTAAAAACTGGGCATGAGGACTAGAGGCTTCCATAACAATCGGTTTAGATTACCGATTTATGAAGAAAATCACAAAAAGAAAAACCGAGCCAGATTCAAAAAATGTTCTTCGGGCTAGAAACCGAAAACGCCCGAC
>JABFSO010000487.1 GCA_013140555.1 Cyclobacteriaceae bacterium
CGCTACATAATTTTGTACGGTGGTTTGATCTAAGGTAATTCCGTATTTAATGGCCAAATAACTTTGAATGCGTTGTAGCTGAGCTAACGACAATGCTCCTTTGTAGAATACGACTTCATCGATATCACCATTGAAAAAGCTTCCTCCACCAGACGACCCGAGATTAAAATTACTATTGTTACCGGTGAAAGCTGCCATGGTATTGTCGTTGGCAATTCTTCTACCATTTCGATAAATATCTTGTCGGGCGCCTGAAGGTGTTGCTGTAGTACTTGAGGTAAAGCTCCACACATAATTAGTAGCGGCAACTCCACCCCAGGCAGTGTTTAGTCGCTGCGAACCTCCTCCGGAGCCAGCATCCCAATATAAATTATTATCACTCCAAGGAAGATGAATATTAATGCGACCTCCGGATGCTTGTGTTTCAAAAAATACAGAACTTGCTGTAACCGTATTGGTTCGCGCGACCATAATCGCATGGAAGTCGGAATAGGTAGAAGTTCCCATAATACCGCCAAAGAGTGTAAGTTGATCATTCGTGCCATCAAACTGCAGAGCCGGGTTGAAGTTGGTTCGGTTACTTTGCAAAGAGGGTTGACTTGCTACTGTACTTTGAGCCACATTAAATCCATTTCCACTTTGATCGGCCCAGCCTGTAACATTTGATGTACCGGTTACTCCAACATCGGCTTTTACCCAATAATGCATATTAGGAACCACACCACCGGGTGCTGGCATGTTGGCAACTCCTAATGAGAAATAATCACCGTCAACAAAATTTATTCCTGTGAAAGTCAACTGACTTCCAACCAAAGTACCTGCGTACGTAGTTGCTCCAGTTGAAAAGTTTGAATTAGAATTCTTAACGAGCAATAAATAATCTGCTGCATTGCCACTGTTGTAGATGCCGGCACTTAAGTCAAATATAACATCAACTGGTCCCGGTGCCCCAGTAAAGTCGGTGCGCCATGCGCGGCCTACCCGATACGTGAGCGAAGGGTGCGCATTGACAGTAGTTAGTCCAAGTAATCCGTTATCACTACCCCACATTAAAAATGTTTTGTCAACAGCAAACACACCTCCCTTATCCATTTGCACTGCCGAGCGTGGGTTTACACTTTGCGATTTGCGTTGATCAAGTGCTGAAATATCATCTCTACCAATACCTGCAATATCGGCACGGAAGCCGCTGTTAGTTGTCACTGCATCATAAATTACAGTTCCATCAGAGGCAACATAATTCTGCGGTGTGGTTTGATCTAAAGTGATACCATACTTCACAGCCAAATAACTGTGCAAGCGAAGTTGCTGTGCACTAGTTAATGGGCTGGTGATAATAATCATTTCCGATAACTCGCCATTATAAAAATTACTTCCTATTTGCGAACCCAATGTAAAGTTGGTATTGTTTCCGGTAAAGGCGGTAAAGGTATTGTCATTACCTATACGCAAACCATTTCGCTGAATGTCTTGCTTTGCTGTTGAAGGAGTAGCTGTGGTACTTGCTCCCACTGACCATAAATAAGGAACATTGGTAGTGGCTCCCCAAGCTGTTAATAATCTGTTATTGGCACTTGCATCACCGGCATCCCAATAAATATTAGAATCAACCCATGGAGCGTAAAATCCGAATTGACCACTCGATGTATTTTCTGAAGTGAGCTTGGCCGCTTTAACTATTGATGCTTTAGAAACAGCATAAACATAAACATCCGAATGAGTTAAGGTTTTAAATACCCCATTGGTAATAATCATTTCATCACTCACACCATCAAATTGAATGGCAGGATTGCCATTGGCACCCGTTGCTAATATCGTAGGCTGATTCGTTCCGTTCGCTTGATTCAACACAAACGCATTCGGGCTTTGATCCGTCCATGAAGAAGCGTTCACTCCACCTGTTACACCGGCATCTGCTTTTATCCACAAGCGTAAATCGGCTGCAAGGCCACCGGGCGAAGGTGTTGTTAATGGGGCTGTCGTTGCATCAATAGAGCCAACTGCAAAGAATCCTTGATTGGAAGAGATATCAGAATAGGGAACTGTGAAATAAATTTTGTTTCCAACAATCGAAGAGGATGCATAAGTGTGTTCACCGGCAGAGGAATTGCCAAATGTGGCATCATTATCTATCAACAACCGAATATCGGCTGTATTGTTTGTACCGACTCCACTTGGGCCAATAATGGTACTCATATCTACCTCCACCACGGCATCGCCCGTTGGTGTTCCTATTTTTTCGGTCGACCATACTCTGGCAATCTGACGAACGATGCTGACGCCATCATGTGTGTAAGATGGTGTAGCTGCATCTGCTTGCGTAACTAATCCGTTATGTCCCCACACGAGTGATTCCAAATTATTAGCGAACGCAGTAGGTGTAGTAAAATCGCCATTTGCAATAGTAATCAAATCGCCAGTTGTATTAATGGTTTTTGATTTGCGCTGATCCAATGCGGAATTATCATCGCGTGCAATGCCCGCAATATCGCGTGAATAGCTGGCCTGTGCGGTTGTGTTTCTGTAAATCGATGTACCTGCTGAGGAAAGGTAATCAAAGCCATTGATGGTAATTCCATACTTCAACGCCAGATAACTTTGAATCTGTTGCGTTTTAATTGTTGTTAGTGGTCCGGTATAAATAATAACTTCGCCTATATCACCATTATAAAAATTGGCAGTTGTAGAGCTGGATCCAACAAAGAAGTTATTGTTGTTTCCGGTGAAGGCATTCATCGTGTTATCGTTGGCGATGCGGAAACCATTTCGATAAATATCTTGACGTGCGCCACTTGGCGTAGCTGTAGTACTGGCTTGCAACGCCCACATAAATGGCGTGTTGATGTTGCCACCCCAGTTTACGGCTAGGCGATTGGTTCCGTTATTACCGGCATCCCAATACAAACTATTATCACCCCAAGGTGAATGGAAATTAAACTGCGGGCTTGCTCCGCTCGCGTTTTCATAGAAGATCGAACTATTGCTAATGGTGTTGGTGCGCGAAACCACAAATGCATAAACATCCGTGAAGGTATTTGCATTACCTAAGATACCTCCTGTTAAAGAGAGGTAATCATTGGCACCATCAAACTGCAATGTAGGATTGAAGTTGATTCTATTGGTTTGTATGGCTGGCTGATTAACTGCTGAATTTTGTAACACATTAAATCCATTACCACTCTGATCATCCCATTCAGAAGCATTTGAAACTCCTGATACACCTTTATCCGATTTCAACCACAAGGTCATATCATTCACCACACCTCCGGGGGCAGGTACATTGGGCAACGCCAATGTGAAGAAGTCACCATCTGTAAAACTCACTCCTGTGAATGTGAGGATGGTTCCATTAAACGAGGCACCGGTTGTGTGTGCCGTAGCACCTGCGCTGAAATTGTTATCCGCATTTTTAATCAGCAATGCATAATCCGTTGGATTGTTCGTATTGTAAATGCCGGCACTTAGATCAAAACTGACATCTACTATTCCGGGTGTTCCGGTAATATCTACTTGCCAAATTTTTCCAACACGATATGGATAGGATGGATGTGCATTCACACTGGTCGGTGTTAAGAATGCGCTGTTGCTTCCCCAAACCATAAAATCCAAATCAGTTGTAAATGCTCCACCTTTGTCTACAATTACCGGAGCGCCTGCATTAATACTTTTTGATTTTGGTTGGCTTAAGCCAGATGCATCATCTCGACCAATACCCGCGATA
Organism: Cyclobacteriaceae bacterium; assembly: GCA_013140555.1. GTDB lineage: Bacteria > Bacteroidota > Bacteroidia > Cytophagales > Cyclobacteriaceae > ELB16-189. The sequence continues at coordinate 3,722 of JABFSO010000487.1, forward strand.
TTGTATTTGTATGCTGAATTAGCTGTAGCATCCCATACCACGGTGCCATTGGCAGTAACATAATTGGTTGGAGTAGTTTGATCAAGGCTTACTCCATATTTGATCGCCATGTACGAGTTAACACGATTCAATTCAGAAGCTGATAAATCACGATCATATTGTATCACCTCGGAAACAAAGGCACGGCTCGCTTCGCCTGCTTGTGCACCTCCATTAGCAATTCCCAAACGCACCGTTGAATTAAAAGAAGAAGCGCCTGTATACAACGGGAATCCATTTCTCAAGAATTGATAAGCACCAGATGATGCTCGCGTTGTAACATATAGCTTAGGGTTTGTACTTGCCGCAAGCCCCGTAAGCAAACTTGGATTGGCATCTAAATAAAAGACATCTTCTCTGCCGTTCCACGTGCCCAGCAACACGTTACCCGTTCTACTCGCAAACATTCTTCTGTTCTGCGTTCCCTCCATTCGGCCCATGGTTACAACCGTATATTGATTGGTAGAACTGTAAGTCAAGTTATGACCGCTTGCACCATCGTAATAAATAGTTGGGTTGTAGTTGATCAGGTTGTTGGAAGAATTCCATACTGGAGTACCCGTATTCGTAGCATTATTGGATAGGGTAGTTTGATCGCCCCAGCGCTGCACGCTACCGCCATCTGTTGCAGCGGTAACTCCGGCATCTGAGTAAACACCTGCATCTGCTTTTAACCAAACATTTAATCCTGTAATTACACCACCCGGTGCAACTACTCGTGGCAATGCCAACGTGAAAAAATCTCCGTCAGCAATCGGCACGTTAGGAAACGTGATCACATTCGAGGCAATACTTGCTCCAGTGATATACGCTATAGCTCCTGTACTAAAATCAGTATCTCCGGTTTTGTAGAGCAAAGCATAATCTGCTACCAACCCACTATTGTAGATTCCCGTTCCTAAATCAAAGCTAATATCAACCACACCGGGCGCACCATTTAAATCGGCTTTCCACACACGGGTTACACGCATCGGATAAGAAGGATGTGTATTATTTGTAGACGCTCCCAACGAACCACCATCATCGCCAGCCATCCAAAAATCTTTTGTGGATGTAAATGCGGATGTCTTTTCAAGTGTCAAAACAGATCCACTGTTAGAACTTTTGGATTTGGGTTGGTCTAATCCAGAAACATCATCGCGGCCAACGCCTGTAATATTATTGTTATAACCTGCATTAGCTGTTACATCCCAATAAACCGAAGCATCTCCAGCGATATAATTATGGGTTAAGGTAAGACCATACTTAACGGCTAAATAGCTTTCTATTTTCTCTTTCTCAGTTGTTGTTAATGGCGATGCGGTATTGAAAATGATGGTCTCGGCAATTTTACCAAAAGGCTGAGAGCCTCCTTGAAGATTTCCGAAGTTGTTCAAATTTAAACCTGCCAAATTAATCGTGGCAATGGAGGCCCCTTGCGATCCGTTTTTACGGAAGTTCACATCTCCGGTGCGCATTTCAAGTGCTACCATTGCTGTTTCATTTTGTAGCCAGGTAAATCCTGAGGCTTTAAATCCTATGTTATCATTATCATAATAGCCTAACTGGGTTCCACCTGATTGAACAATCAATGGGTGATCAGATACAGTGCCACGGAACATGGTGCGCCAGCTTGTATTTACATTAGGCACGGCTACTGTAAACACAGTGGTGTTCAGGTTAGCAGGTGCAGTGATGGGCGTCATGATATCGGTGTTCCCCGAAAAATCTATCGCTGAATGAAAATTAACAGCATTGTTTAGAAGCGATGGTTGATTGGCTGCCGTATTCTGAAACGCATCGTTTCCAATTCCACTTTGGTCGGCCCAGTTGCTTACATCCGATGTAACCGTTACGCCTACATCTCCTTTCACCCAAAAAACAGTTCCAGATACCCCACCCGGCAAAACAAGATTAGATGCAGCAATGGTAAAGAACTCTCCATCATTAAGCGCGATACCGGTAAACGATAAAGTGTTTCCAACGAGTGATGCTCCGGTGTTGTGCGGAGTTGCACCTGTACTAAAATCGGTATCTGTATCCTGCAAAATTACATAGCTTGCTGCATTTCCAGAATTGGGGAATCCGGCCGTAAGTAGGTTGATACTAATGTCAACCGTTCCTGGCGTTCCATTTACTGATGTCTTCCAGATTTTATTGCTGCGCGTTGAATACGTTATTGGAATATTCGCACTCGTTCCGGTTAATCCATTATCGCCCCAAAAAATAAAATCTTTGTTGGTTCCAAACGCACCACCCTTGTCGAGTGTTACCGATGCATTCGCATTAATGCTTAATGACTTTGGTTGGCTTAACCCTGCTTCATCATCGCGACCAATACCTGTAATATTATTATTGTATCCGGCATTGGTTGTTACATTCCATAGGGTAGTGCCATTGGTAGCTACATAATCATGTGTAAGCGTAATACCATATTTTATCCCAAGATAACTTTCAATTTTATTTACATCAGTAGATGAAAGTGCTGAGTTGTAAATGATCATTTCGCCCACGCGAGAGTGGGAACTTTCGGAACCTGCATTTTGACCTGTATTAACATCGATACGAATGCCATTCGCACTATTACTCGAACCAAAAGTGTTCAACAACGATCCGTCAGCTCGCGCTTCTAAAGTTCCGCCTACTGATTCTCTCTTATAAGAATGCAAATGCAAGTTTTGAATACCTACCGTGGTAGCCACTCCAGTATTATGGTTGGCCGGATTTGCATTTAAGTAAATGCTGTTGGTATAAACATTCCAATGCGCCCACAAAAAATTTCCGGTGTGTCCCTCAAACAGGCGCCCGTTGTTATCAGACGCCAATTTTTGTGAGATGAAAAACACGGTCCAGTCGTTGGATAACTCCGAACCTACTGGTGCATCAAAACCACCTGCAAGTATTTCTGCAGAAGGGTTGAAGTTGAGTGTATTCGATTGAAAGGTAGGACCAGCAACCGCTGTATAATTTCTACCAAATCCGCTTTGATCTACCCAACGAACAACGGCATCGCCATTAGCTGCCGCCACATTACCTGCTTTTTCCAAGCCTGCATTTGCTTTCAACCAAACGGTTAGGTTTCCGGCAATACCGCCCGGTAACGAAACGTTGGCTGCTGCAATCGTAAAAAATTCTCCATCATTGAATGTAACACCGGTGAAAGAAAGCGTATTACCAACTAAAGTTGCTCCTGTGTTATGTGAAGTTGCTCCTGCACTAAAATCGGTATCGGTATCTTTTAACAAAACATAATCTGCAGCCGAGCCCGTGTTCGCGAATCCAATGGCTTGCAGATTAACGCTGAAATCAACAGCCCCTGCCGCTCCGGTTACCGCTGTTTTCCAAATGCGAGCAGCCCTTGCAGAGTAGGTGTTTGCCACATTGGAACTGGAACCTGAGCCCGCATCATCACCAAACAAAATAAAACTTTTATCTGTTGAAAATGATGCGCCTTTGTCTAGTGTTACCGATGCCGTAGCATTTACACTCAACGATTTCGGTTGATCCAACGAAGAGAGGTCATCGCGACCTACGCCTGTAACATTGTTGTTATAGCTCGCATTGGTGGTTACATCCCATAGCACCGCTCCATCGCTGGCGAGGTAATTGTGTGATAAAGTAATGCCATACTTAATGGCCAAGTACGATTCAATCTTTTCTTTTTCAGTTGCGGTGAGCGGTGTAGTTGAATTATAAATAATGGTTTCGGCTATGCGCCCAAACTGCTGACTATTCGTAGTATAATTTCCAAATGAGTTGAGACTCAATCCGGCTAAGTTGATCGTTCCGATCGAAGCTCCTTGCACTCCATTCTTTCGGAAGTTTACATCGCCCGCGGTCATCTCTAAGCCAACCAATGCTGCTTCGTTCTGCAGCCATGTGAAACCACTCGTCTTAAATCCAAGATTGTCTCCATCATAATAACCGAGGGCAGTACCTCCACTTTGAATAATGAGCGCGTGATCATTCGTTGTTCCTCGGAACATCGTGCGCCAATTGGCATTAGCACGTGGTACGGCCACGGTAAACACGGTTGAGTTTAAATTAGCTGGCGCGTTGGTAATGGAGAAATGATCGGTGGTTCCTGAAAAATCGATGGTTGAATGAAAGTTCAAATCATTGGCAAGCTGCGATGGCTGATTAGCGAATGTAGCCTGAGTAGCATTTGCTGATAATCCGCTTTGATCGGCCCAACTGCTTACATCTGTCGTGCCGGTAACACCTACATCGCCCTTTACCCAAAATATGGTGCCGGCCACACCGCCTGGCAATCCGGCATTAACAGCAGCAATAGCAAAGTAATCTCCACTAGTAAAACTCACACCAGTAAAGGTTAATGTGTTACCTACTAGGCTGGCTCCAGTTGCGTGAACGGAGGCTCCGGAAGAAAAATCTGTATCAGTATCTTTCAGTAATACATAATCGCTAGCCGAAGCTGTTACAGGGAAACCGATGGTTTGAAGGTTGACGGAGAATGTAACTGCTCCGGGTGTACCTGTTACAGCTGTGCGCCATATCTTGGAAGATCTAAAGAAGTAAGGTGAAGGCACATTTGCGTTTGTTCCTGTTAAACTATTATCGCCCCACAAAATAAAATTCAGGTCCGAAGTAAAAGCACCACCTTCATCCATTCTCACCGATCCGGTTGTATTGATACTGCTGGAAGCTTGTTGATCCAGAGCGGACGCATCATCACGCCCAATTCCTGTTATATTGTTATTATAGCCTGCGTTTGTCGTAATATCCCACAACACCGATCCATCGCTCGCTAAATAATTATGTGCCAATGTGAGGCCATATTTAATCGCTAAATAACTTTCAATTTTTTCCTTTTCGGTAGTAGTAAGTGCTCCCGCTGAATTGTAAATGATTGTTTCGGCTATCCTTCCAAATTGTTGATTGTTCCCTTGGTAATTGCCGAAAAAATTCAGGCTGAGCCCGGCTAAATTAACTGTCGTAATGGATGAACCCTGTACTCCATTTTTACGAAAGTTTACATCGCCAGCGCGCATTTCTAAGCCAACTAAGGCGATTTCATTTTGCAGCCACGTAAAACCACTCGGCTGCAATAGGCCGTTATCATTATCATAATAGCCTAAGGTTGTTCCTCCGGATTGTATAATGATGGGATGGTCATTGGTTGTACCGCGAAACATCGTTCGCCAATTGGAATTTACATTTGGCAAGGCCACTGTGAAAACCGTTGTATTCAAATTAGCAACGGCTACACCCGGAGTCATGACGGACGTACTGCCGGAAAAATTGATGGTAGCATGGCCGTTTATATCATTCGTAACCAGCGCAGGTTGATTAGCAAAAGTGCCTTGAGAAAAATTGTTTCCCAACCCACTTTGGTCGGCCCACACGCTCACATTGGTTGTGCCGGTAACACCCACGTCACCTTTTACCCATGTTCGCAAATTTGAACTTACTCCTCCAGGAGATTGACCATTTGAAAGCAATGGGCAAGAAATAATTACTAAAAGCAGCCAAAGGGGGAGCTGTTTCATATTTTGAGGGTTTGGGGGACCGCAAAGCTAAACAAAATTTCTTAATCAACTGATATGTAATCGGTTGACTACAAGCTGTTGATTTGTTAGAAATACTGATCTAAATGGCTGGTGACAACCCAGAGG
>JABFSO010000228.1 GCA_013140555.1 Cyclobacteriaceae bacterium
TTCTTTTCAAATTTTGTTTTTGTTGACGATTCGCGTTGCGCAATGGATTGAATTGGTTTACAGCACATCAAGTCTTCCGCTTTGGCTGGAGGAAAAGAAAAAATGGATTTTCGGAGAAAGACGGGAATGGTAAAAATAATGGTCATACTTCTTCTTTTTCATTAAAAACCAAAATACAATAGGATGATTACAACGATCACTCCCGCCACCAAAAACAATTTGCGTCTTGTTCTCATATTGATGGCTCAAAGTTCTCTTTAATACGGCAAAAAAACAGTTTCAGTTTTAAGTATTTTAACCAGATCAGTTTGGTTTTATTCTTATTGGCTATAATTCGGTAAACGTTTTAAGGCAGACTGACTGGACTAGCTATAGATGACGCAAAGTATACGAGAACGTTTTACGGTAAGATCCTCATGGCAATTAGAAAATTAAATGATTTAAGCTTAAGTGGATTATTTTATATTTTTTTAGATTTGAAAGTGATTTTAAATGATTAACTGAATTATGATAAAACAAGTAGTGTGCTTAATGTTAGCCTCGTGCTGTGCATACATTACAAATGCTCAATCGATTAAGCAAACAGACGCGTTGCAGAGATCTACGTTAGTAGATTCAATGGTTTACTATGGAAACACTAAAAAGCCGGTAATAAGTGACTCGAGCCAAGTGGAGTATGCACCTACTATTCAAGCGGATGGAAGGGTAATCATTTTTGAAGCGCAAATCAAGAATGCATATCAGCTATTCCAAACTTTTATGAGTGCCGGAAAATGGCAAAAACCTAAACCTATTGCTAAAATAAATGAGATAGGTGACTCTTCTACTTTGATTGGAGGGCCAAGCTTAAGTTTTGATGGTAACGAACTTTATTTTTTTAAGGATGCAAAAGGAAACTCAGAAATACTTGTTTCGGCCAGACAAAAAGATGGATGGAGTCAGCCTAAGTTACTGGGCGATCCAATCAATACTCCAGCCTATGAAGGTTTTCCCTCTATCAGTTCCGATGGATCTACCCTTTATTTTGTCCGCCAGAATTCAGATGGGCCATCATCAAGGGAGATCAGAAAGGAACCCCAATTTTGCCTTAGCATCTATAAATCTATTAAAGATATAAACGGAAGATGGGGAGTGCCCGAGAAACTTCCATGGCCCATTAACCAAGATTGCGAAAAGGCACCTAAAATTATGGCCGATGGTAGGACTTTGATCTTTTCATCCAATCGACCCGGTGGTAAAGGTGGGTATGATATGTACCAGTCTAAACTTAATGACTTAGGTGAGTGGGGTATTCTAGAAAATTTGACTTTTGTAAATACGGAGAAGGATGATCAACTGCCATGCATTTCCGCAGAAGGCGATATCATGTATTATACATACAACAACAACGATATCTACTCCATTGTTATTCCTCCTAAACTCAGGCAGTTTATGAATAACATAATTCAAGGTTACGTTACAGACAATGACTCCAATAAGGGAATTGGTGCAGAGATTGTAGTCACAGACGCATTTACTTCTGAAGTTGTATTACGAACCGAAAGTGATTCAGATGATGGAAGATACACGGTCGTTTTGCCGGTTGGACGTAGATTCAATTTGGAATATCATAAACCCGGATATTCAAGCTATACCTATGCCATCGATTTACGATCGAAGAAAAAATACGAAGAAAAAGATCTGAATGTTCAATTATTCAGAACTGTGCGCCTTACTTTAAATGTGAGTGACCAAGAGTTTTTTGAACCTTTGTTGGCTGAGGTAACCATTCGGGAAAAGGGGCAAGATAGTCTAATGATGCAGAATAAGACCAATGCGTCCACGGGAAAATTAGATGTTGAGCTGCCGATTAGTAGAGAGTTTATTATAGCTGTTAATGCCCCGTTTTTTCAGCAAACAACTATACCATTTGATTTATCAAATCTTGTGATTTATAGAAATTTTGATAAATACCTTGAGATGATCCCTGAAAAGGTAGAGGTTACTTTCAACGTAGTAGATATGACAACTAATCAAAAAGTAAGATCAAAAATAGTGTTGAAAAATAAAGCTAGAAGCGAAGTAATTGAACTGGAAGGGAATCAGATCATTTTATTACGTGCCGGAGCCAGATATGAAGTTGAGGTAACTTCTGATCAAGGATATGCCTTTAATTCCACATCAATCGACTTATCATCCGGAAAGGCTAGGACGGTAGATATAAAACTCTTGAAGTTAGTAATCAATGTACAACTCACCTTAAAAGATATCAATTTTGAATCAAATTCAGACAAACTGTCGGATGTTTCATTTATTGAATTAAAGAGAGTTATTACTCTCATGAAGGAAAATCCAACATTACGTGTAGAAATCGCTGCCCATACAGATGACATCGGATCTGACGATTATAATTTTGTTTTATCGAATAAAAGAGCAAAGAGTGTGATGAACCATTTGATTCGTAATAATATCTCAGCCGATCGTTTTTTTGCCAAAGGGTATGGAGAGAGTCAGGCGAAGTTTAAGAATGACTCAGATGAAAATAGGGCATTAAATAGAAGGGTGGAATTAAGAATAATAAGAATTTAGAGTCATGAGGAACCTTTTAATTATAATGTTTTTGATGTCATCGCAGGTTCACGCACAACGAAAGTTCCGCGATTTATTTCCGTTGCTTTCGCAATTTTCAGCTGAGCGCCAAAAGAATGAATTGAAAGAGTATTTGAGTACAGATGCCAATCACCCTAATGCCAACTTCAGATTAGCATTGCTATACGAAGCTAATTATAAGAATGCAGATCCTTTGATTGAATATAAGTTTGCCATGGCCAACGCGGAGCAAGCCATCAATTTATTTTTCAAATCAAAGATATTATTAGACGAGAAAGAACTAAAACATAACGTAGAGTATTATGCTCCAATCTTTAAAGCATTGGGTGACAATACAATCCGGACCGTTGAATTTGATAGAGTAGCTTCAAAGATAAATAGCGGGTATGATTCGGCTCTCTTGTTTAGAAAAAAAATACCAGCCATCTATCTTGCCTTTACAAAAAGTGTTAATTTCTACGACCAAGCGGTCAGAACTTTTGCGGCTGTTACGGAGGAGTTTTCTACCATCGAAGATTTATACATGCTCTATGACGAAAGACTAGATCACCAGTTGACCAACATCAAGCTCAGTTATGACTCATCAGTCATTTACCTTAATAAGTATCTAGAACTTACGAGTAAGTACCCGATTAAAAGGTATCAACCAACTTTCCAGATACAGCCGGTTGTTACTTACCGATTGGATGGATTACTCACAACTATTAACTTTCTTGGCCGCGAAATTTCGCTTTGGAATTATGCAGATTGGGTTAATCAGGTTAGGGCTAAAGTAAATGGGGAAGTGGCTGATATGAGAAAAAAAATGGAGATCACGAATCGTAAAATGGATGAGAATCTGGCATACATTAAAGAATCGGCAACTGGTTTTCCCATCCCTGAAAAAGTAGATAAGCAACTTCGATATAACTTGAATAGAATGGATCGGCAATCCGCATTGCTTTCGTTGTTAGATTACAAAGAGTACAAACAGGAAATAGAAGTGGAGGCGAAATCAAAAACACTTGACACGTTGCCGACTGTCCGTAACGCAGAGCTTTTGAGCGAGTTCATTTATCAGAATCGTAGGGCTGATACACTCCTGAATGAGTTTAGTAAGAGAATATCTGATCTAAAAGTAAAAAAGCACCACCAATTTGTTAATACTACATACGGAGGTGCGACAGGGTTAAAAAGTTATGCCAGTACGCAACAAGCAGCACTGCAAGTTTCTTATTTGAATCATAAAGCGGTGCTGAGAAAAAATGTCGCAAGTATGAACATAGCTGAAAGTTGCTTTTCGAATAAGGATGAATTCATAAAGTTTAATCGAATTACGATACCATTAGTGAATCGACCGCTCAGTCCCGAGTCACTTGAACTTGGTCTTTTGTTTACAAAGTTTAATAAGAAAAATCCGGATGGTAGCGCCTACGTTGCAGGAATTTATAAGGCATCTAAGAAGAATCTCATTAGTACTTATGTAGTGCGCATTAATCCCGATGGAAGAATTGCTTGGTTTAAGGATGTATCTATTTCTATTGATAGTGCAGCGAATGGAGATTCGCATTGTTATTTGGCTTCAATGGTTCTTACGCAAGAAGGGCCCGCTATGCTTACTCGATCTATCCATGCCTCTAGAGGAGATGTAATAAATACTTTTGTTTGCCTCAACGAAAAGGGTGAGGAGCGAATCCGCAAGAAGATTGAAAGCACGGCTTATCCGCGTGCTTTGCTCTATATTGAGCAGAGTAACTCATTTACCTTAGTTTTAAAGGGTCTTGAAGAGAAAGAGAATTACAATTCGATGGAGTCAATTGACGTGCTAGGTGTTAATACACACGGTGATTTGATTTGGAAAAATACAGGTATCAGTTTGGCAGGCACTTTTACAGACATTGTTACTCTTTCAGATGGGTATTTGTTAGCCGGAAGTTACTCTACTTTAAATGATCAAAATGGGCAAGAGGCACGAGCAAAGTTTAGTGGCGGTGAGTACAGCCCTTACTTGATCAAATTAAATGAAAGAGGCGTTACATTATTTTTAAAACCATTATCTACCAATGGCATTTTTTATGTGCACAAATTGATAAAAACAAATGACATGTCGATTCACTTATTAGGTAATAAAGAATCAATGGAAACCGGTGTCGCAGGTAGCTTAAACGGAAGCGACAATTATTTACACATTATGACGAATCGTTTTGGTCAATGTGTCAGTGAAAGCAATTGATCAATTTGTCTCTATAAAATACCTTTCTAAATAGGTAATGAGCAAGTTGGCTGGTTATCGGTTTATTTTTGACAATTAAGTTAAATTGACCGATTGCAGCAGTATGGTAGTATTAAATATTCATTTTGTCAATTGCGCTGCAAGTGTAACAAGCAACGCGTTTTTGTAGGGGTTTGCTTCCGTATCCGAAGATTGCATCATCCACAACCCCGATACACCCACGCTGAAGAATAGATTTTCGCGCACTTTCATGCGACTGTATGCAACGGAAAGTCCGCTGGTCCAATAATTACTATGATCAAACACATTGTTATTCCACCAAGCAGTTGAGATCACATCCCAATGATGGTTAGTATACGAAAATCGAAATCGATTTACCCAGTCTCTTTCTTCCGGAACTAAAACCAAATTCCCGAATAGACTCATGTGTTCAAAACTTAATTGCGGATGTAGTTTGGCCGTAGTGATCAAAATTAGCACTGCGTCCGAGCCGTGATCGGCCACACCGTGTTCCTGTTCCAAGAAAGAACCCACATACGGTGTCAATGTAATCTTGTTCGATAATTTAAAATTTCGGTAAACGGAGATGAGCGAAAAGTTGTAGAAAGTATTGTGATCGTACAAATCCATCCCTTTAAATAAGAAGAATCCCCAATTATTCTTTTCGATGGTGAAGTTGATATCAAAGGAAGGATTTCCTGTGGCGAACCTACCTCCATAATTAAAAATCGCTTGCGAGTGAAGGCGTGCCGTCAATCGCCAGTGCAACGGTTTCTTTTCAACTTTGATTGTGTCTTTCGTTTGCGCCCACAGCGTACCAGTTAGTAAAAGAAATGGGACGAATATCCATTTTTGAAGTGCGCTCATGTATATTATTTTAAACAAAGGACAATGATTGGCACTCCACTCGAAACCCGAATGTTGCTATAAATCAATTCTACAAATTTTGTTGATCCAACGATAAAATAACAGTTTCAGTTTTATTAACTTTGACCAGATCAGTTTAAAGAAAGAAACATGAAATCAGAAGCTGCCGAATTGAAATCCGATCATTTGTATCTCGAAGTGGCCGAGCGCATCGAGCAACTCATCGAAAAGAAATCACTGAAGGTAGGCGATAAGTTGTTGTCGGTGCGATCGCTCAGTAAAGAGCAAGGCATTAGTCTCAGCACCGCATTTCAATCGTATTATCATTTGGAAAGCAAAGGCTTGATTGAAGCACGACCGCAGTCGGGATACTATGTAAAGTTTTCTCCGAAAGATACATTTGAAATTCCTACGTGTTGCGAGCCCACCAACGAAGTGCTGCCGGTGAGTGTGGATGAGATGATCACCAGTGTGTATTTTGATTTGCGCTCACCGAAGTTAACATCCTTTTCGTTGAGCTCACCCGACCCGAGTTTATTACCGGCTGCTAAATTGAATAAATCGGTGATGCATTCTTTGCACAATTCTGCTGACCATTGTTTGGGCTACGAACACATTCAGGGCAATGAACAATTACGTAAACAAATTGCACGACTCAGTTTTAATTGGGGTGGTGCGCTGAGCGAGCAAGATGTGGTGGTGACAGCCGGATGCATGGAAGCATTGTCGTTATGTTTGCAAGCCGTAACACAACCGGGCGATGCGGTAGCTACGGAAAGCCCCACCTTCTACGGAATTTTCAGAGTGATGCAGAGTTTAGGTTTGAAAGTAGTGGAAGTTCCTACGGACCCCAACACCGGAATTGATTTGGATTACCTGGAGAAAGCCATCCCGAAGTTTAAAATCAAAGCATGTTTGTTTGTCAGCAATTTCAATAACCCTGTAGGCAGTTGCATTCCCGATGAAAAGAAAAAGCAACTCGTAGAGATGTTGGCGAAAAAAGAAATACCGTTGATTGAAGACGACATCTATGGCGAAATGTATTTTGGCAAAAGCCGCCCAAAGACCTGTAAGACATATGATAAGAAAGGTCTGGTGCTTCACTGCGGATCGTTTTCCAAATCATTGGCTCCCGGCTATCGCATTGGGTGGGCCGTGCCGGGTAAGTTCAAAGACAAAGTGATCAGCTTGAAGCGGATGAACAACGTTTCCACCAACACCTTGGCACAAGCCGCCATCGCGCATTTCTTACAAAACGGTCGCTACGAATTGCACCTGCGCCATCTGCGTAAAGCATTGCACACACAATGTCTGCGCTATCTGCAAGCGATTTGCGATTATTTTCCGGAGGATACACGCATCACACGTCCGCAGGGAGGCTTTGTGCTGTGGGTAGAACTCGATAAGAAAGTAGACAGCTATAAATTGCACAAGCGTGCGTTGAAACATAACATCGGCATTGCACCCGGACAAATCTTTTCCTCGCAGGGACAGTTTCATAATTACTTCCGGTTGAGCTACGGTGCACCCTGGAGTGATAAGATAGACAAGGGTCTACGCACACTCGGTGAGTTAGTTCGAAAGTATTAATTCTCGTAAGTGTATATCTCGAACTAAATCCATTTTTCAGTGTTATATTTGGGTTGACATGATTCATGTTGATGTAAACAAATCAATAAAATTTAAACTAAACATAATATGGCCTTTACACTTCCCGCATTACCGTATGCAACCACCGCATTAGAACCACACATTGACGCTCGCACCATGGAAATTCACCATGGAAAACACCACAACGCGTATGTAACGAATCTGAATGCTGCATTAGCCGGCAAACCAGAAGAAAATCAATCCATCGAAGAGATTTTAGCCAACATTTCAAAACATCCGGCAGCCGTTCGCAACAACGGTGGTGGACATTATAACCACAGCTTGTTCTGGACGATTCTTGGACCGAACGCAGGTGGCGCACCCACAGGCGCGTTGGCGGATGCGATCAACACAGCTTTCGGAAGCTTTGATGAGTTTAAAACAAAGTTTGCTGCGGCAGCTACCACACGCTTTGGTTCCGGCTGGGCTTGGTTGATTAAAGGTGCTGACGGAAAATTAGCCATCACTTCTACTCCGAATCAAGACAATCCGTTGATGGATATTGCCGAAGTAAAAGGCACACCTATTTTAGGTTTAGATGTGTGGGAGCACGCGTACTACCTGCACTATCAAAATCGCAGACCGGATTATATCACTGCCTTCTGGAGTGTAGTAAATTGGTCAGAGGTAGCAAAGAGATTTGCATAGTCTGACAAAATAATACGATAAAAATACGAGTGCCCTTTTAGCTTAGCTGAAAGGGCATTTTTTTGTGGTGTTTTTTTGGGAGCAGTCTACACGTGTCGTAACTCACACCCTGATTAACCATTAACTGAATGACTTTTTCATTTCAGAATCTACTTTTTTGAAGGTGCTCCTTTGTAACTAAAAAAGAAGTTAATGTAGATGGCACGCGACAAACGGAGTGTTACCGGGAATAACAAAAGGACAGTTGCAATGATTGCGTAAACGTATACTTCCATCTGTGGATTGAATAAAACTCTTAAAGCCACATAAACTGTCGTAAATAAAGCTACTTGCAGCGCATAGCTCACGTACATGGCCCCCGAATAAAAAGAAGGCTCTTGTTCATAGCGTAAACCGCAATGGGAGCATTGCTGTGGCATTTTGATAAAATCTTTACTATATGCTTTCGATATAAATAACCTGCCTTCATGGCATTGCGGGCATTTATGATTTAAAATGCTATACAATCTACTTCCTTTCGTAATCATCATTTGCAGCAAGTCATTTTATAATTTATTATCTCTGAATTTTATTTTGAAGACTGCTCCAGGCGCCTCCATTGCGTTCATCATTTGTTTATACTATTTGTGATTGATAGTAATTTACATCCAACCAAGATCCACCATTTAAACATTCAATGCCTTGTTGTGTTAGGTAGCGATGTGCCTGACTACTTCGGTTGCCCGAAGCACAGCACAATACCAACGGTTGTTCTAATTTTTTTAGTTCGTCTATTCTATTGGTGATTTCCTGTAAAGGAATATTGATAGACCCTTCTGCATTTCCGCCCATAAATTCTGCAGGGGTTCGCACATCTACAATTGTGCCTTGTTTTTCTTTGATAACTTCTTCTACATTCATAATTAGTGAGATTAAATAATATTGTTTTTGCCAAGCATACAACGGGTGTAACTTTTTAGTTGGAGTAACAGACCATTTTTTTCTGTTGCTTCCGGAAACAGATCTGAAAGCGCTATCCTTTGCTTTAAAATGGTAATGTAAATTTAGGAAGAGAGATAAAGATTGAGTGTGACTGCAGTCACACTCATAAAAATACTTCTAGTGAGCGATTATTCTAAATTACTGGCTTAATTTCGGCTTCTTAGCAATATCTAGCTTGTCCAATATTTTCTCTAATGGGCAAAATCCTGTAAAGGAAGATTGAATCAAGTTAACGCCTACAAAGGCAGTAAACCATAACCAATAATTGCTTACAAAAAAAGCGATTGCTAAACTGATAATAACAAAAATACCCGCCACTGTTCTTATTATTCGTTCGCGCATGTATATAGATTTTAAGTTAAGAAATAAGATAACTAGCC
>JABFSO010000069.1 GCA_013140555.1 Cyclobacteriaceae bacterium
GCGAAAACACTTCAAAATCTCAATTGAGCCGGGCAAGAGCCTTTTTACAAAAGAAGTTACTGGAAGCCGATTTAGTGCTTTCACAAAAAATGAACTGATATGGAAAACCGATTAGATGAACTTTTCAAAACCAAGCTAGAGCATCATGCCGCACCTCCGTCCGGCAACGCATGGCAGCGTATCGAGGGAAGTCTCGCAAAAAAAAATAACGCTTTTGGCGGATGGCGGATAGCGGCCGGGGTGTTGATTACGGTGGGCCTGATCAGTGCATTGTATTGGTCGCAACGAAGCACGGTTGAAACACACAGTCAACCATCGCTTAGTAAAACGGATTCGCCACAACAGCCAGTTGAAAAAGTAGAGCCTGCAATTAAGGAAATTAGTCAATCAGAACCTGCCATCGCATCCGCTCAACAAGTGCCTTCAAAGACGAATCATTCACATTCCTTAAAGAAGGAAAATATAGAGGTATCCAAGGTTTCAAAAACAGAAACACCGATCGCAGTTTCATCACCTGAGTCTGCAAAACCAATTGAAGAGGTGACTTTGCCCAATGAATTGCCCACGGTTGCTCAAGTGGAACAGGTTGCTCAAGTGACGAAAGTCGAGAAGCCAATTGTGCTTGAGTTTACGCTGGCTCCCATTACAACCGAAGTAACAGCACAAACGGAAGAAAAAAGTAACGGCTTCAAAAAGCTTTTCTCCAAAGCCCGCGATTTAAAAAATGGAGAGAGTGGCTTAGATCTCTCCGACTTAACCAACAAATTATTTGCCTCTAATCAAAAACAAACCAAAGACAATATCAACTAAACACCAGTTATTACTGTACGTCAACTAAGCAATTTCAAAAAAGTAAAACTGTTCTCTTTAACCGAAACAAGGTCTCTTAAAAAAGACCAATAACCCATAAATCGAATTTGTATGACAACCCGATTGATTATTAGTACCCTTCTTCTCTTCACTACACTTTTCGCGCAAGCGCAAAAGAAAGCCGATACAGTGGTCATCAAAGTAGGCGAAGCCAGTAAAGTCATTTTTGCTATCCAGGACAAAAAAGATTTAGAGACTCTCAAACATTACAACTTTCAATCGCTGATGGACGATATGATCGCCAAGTTGGATAAGCGCGACTCCACCCAATTGGCAGCCCCTGCTTCTAATTATCTGAAAGACTCCACCCAAACTGCTAATTCTGAAGAGTGGCCTACAGAAGCTGATCGCGCCCGCTACCGCGAAAACAGCTACCGAAGCAATCGCTATGACAGTGACAATTCAGACTCCTATTCTTCCTATACTTCTCGCAAAAGCCATCGCAGACGCACCTACAGTTCGTTTAACATTGACATTGGCACAAACAATTATTTAGAGAATGGCAAATTTCCGGGCGATGCCAATAAAATTTACACCGTGCGCCCTTGGGGAAGCTGGTATGTAGCCCTCAACTCTACTCAACGCACGCGCCTTTCAAATAAATTCTTTCTGGAATGGGCCGGAGGTATCAGTTGGTATAACTTCAAATTTCAAAACGACAAAACACTGTTGACAAAAGATGATAATGGGGTCACTTTCAGCGAAGACTTGCGCACCAATAAATTTGATAAGAGTAAACTTACGGTGGTGTACGTCAACTTATCGGCTGTACCCATGATTGACTTTGCTGGAAATAATCGTAAGTCAGGTTTGTTTAGCGGAAATCATTCACGTGGATTTCGGATAGGTGCCGGCCCATATGTTGGCTACCGCATCGATAGCTATACCAAGCAGGTGTATGAGCAAGATGGCGATGATAAAGTAGAGCGTCATCATGATCCCTACTACCTCAACAACATTCGCTATGGCATTCGCGCACAGTTTGGTTTCAGGGGCACCGACTTCTTCTTCAACTATGATATGAATGATTTGTTTGTAGCCGGCAAGGGCCCCCAATTGAACGCCTTTAGTTTCGGAGTTACACTCTAAAATTTATTAGAGAATCAGAAAAATGGATATCGCTTGGCGGTATCCATTTTTTTTGAAGTCTGATTAGCGGAAAGCTTCACCTTTGCTAATCACCATTTTCTTTTCATCGCCCCGTAACTTTAAGTCCTTACTTACACGGCCGGGCGTAGGCCAAATAAAACACAACCACAAGAGCAATGCGGTAAAGTAGAGAGTGAAATAGGAGTTTCCTGTCAGTGCTAATCCAGCCGCCATCAACACCGAATCAGATGCAAGAGCGGCTAGCCGGATAAATCCAACTGAAAAATACTTTTCCAATCGAATGCCTAAGCTTGGCTCGGGTAGCAAAGCTTTGAATCTGGAAGCTACCACCAAGTGAACAATCGTTAGGCTAATGATCGCCAGAATAGGAAATACAATGAGAATGATCGTCACAATCTGTTCATCCTGAATGATTGCCGTCCATTTTCCTATGAGTAAAAAATAATATACAGCCAGAAACACGGCAATAGGTATAAACATTACCACTAGGTACCTGTTATACAACTTGTAGAAGAATTCACCAAGAGAGCTGAAATTCATTTTAGTCAACTTTATACATTCAAAGCTAATTATAAATTACCTTTGTTGGAGTAGTCTTAAAAATCGCCATGGAGCCTGTTGCCAATTTGAGTAGAAAAGAACAAGTCATCAGAAGCGCAGCACAATTATTCAGAGAAAAAGGATACGCTGCCTCATCAATGCGTGACTTAGCCCAAAAGCTTGGGATTGAAGCCGCCAGTTTATACTCTCATATCAAATCGAAAGAAGGGATTTTGCAAAGCTTGTGCTTTGACATGGCCAACGAATTTAGAAAATCATTGGAAGAAGTGGAGAAACAAAAGCTCTCTGCCAGTGAAAAGCTTCGCAATGGGATCATAGGCCACATTCAGGTAATGGCAAAAGACCTTACCGCTTCTGCGGTATTCATGAACGAACACAGGCATTTAAGCCAACCCTATCTTCGCGATTTCTTGTTGCTTCGCATTAATTACATCAATCGCTTTAAGTCGATGATTGAAGACGGCATTCGCATGGGAGAATTTAAACCCACTATTGATAAGAAACTGGCCGTAATGACTCTATTTTCTTCCTTAAACTGGATGCCCATGTGGTATGATCCCGAAGGTGATGTAGTACCCACCGATTTGGGCGAACAGCTTTCGGATATGCTAGTGAATGGCTTGAAGAAAAACTGATTCGGTTTTACCCTGCCTTTTTTACTTTGTACCCTTCTTTGGTAAGGATTTCTGCCACCTTGGTGCGCACATCGCCTTGTATCAATACTTCGCCTTCTTTACAAGAGCCACCTACCCCGCATTTTGTCTTCAATAATTTGGTTAAGATCTCCAGATCGGCCATGGTGCCAATAAATCCGGTAACGAGCGTTACTTGTTTACCTGCCCTGCCGCTTTTATCTAAAAGTACTTTCAGGTTCTGCTGCTGAGGGGGCAGTGTATTGTATTCACCTTGCGATGACATCTGAAATTGAAAATCGGTATTAGTAGAATAAACCACTCCTTCTCTGTTTTTCCACTCGTTCTTTTTAGCCATAGCTTATTTACTCATGTATAAGATGATGAAGTTAAAGAATATCAGCAGGAAATTTGCCACACCCAGATTAAACTGCATCTCGACTGTTTCCTTGTAAAAAACACCAAAAAGCGATGTTATCAACCAAATGATGGGGAAGAAAATAAAATTGCCATAGATCGAAATAGGCAATCGATGTTTGTAGCCGTTACCCGTTTCTATTCGCTTTGTTACTGATAAGATGGGCGTAGTGCATATCTTTATGTCTGCCGCATCGGTAAAAGACGAAAGGCTGTTGCTACTCATGCGGTATGATTTTCCTTTCGAAGTTTCAATTTTGAAGCTACCTCCGTACTTGCCACCAATGGTATAAATTCCCAACACACGCTCATTATTCTTACTCACCGGTAGTACGTAGTCCAGAAAGAGAACGGTACAAAAAAACAAAGTCACCTTCGAAATAAAAATGGCTTTGGAAAGATGTTGATCCATCAAATCCAACATCTGCCTGCGTGGCGATGGCCGGTGGTGAAGTGGTTCTGAATTAGGTCTTGGGCGATAGCGTGGGTCGCGATGAGCCGGTGCTGCATTTTCTTCTACTACCACTTGCGTGGAATCGCCCGCCAACATTTGATCGTAGAGAAATTTTTTAACCGGATCGCTCAGTGCCTCATACGCTTCATTTACCTCCCTGAATTTCTCTGCCGCATCTACCGAAGCATTTCTGTCGGGATGGTACAGCAGGGCTAGCCTGCGGTAGGCACGCTTTATGTCCGCCTCACGCGCGTGGATAGAAATTTGAAGGATGAAATAATAATTTTTCAAGAACCAATTATAGGGAATTACCCCAAAATAATAAAGCCCCGGTAAAGGGGCTTTAGGAACTAAAAACCTTAAAAAAATTTTAGTGCTTCACCACAAAGGTAAGTACCGGACGCTTCGCCTTGCTTACCACATCTTCGGCAATGCTGCCGGCCAACACATGTGCAAAACCGGTGCGACCGTGTGTAGCCATGGCAATCAAATCGGCATCAATGCTATCGGCAAAATATAAGATACCCTGCTCTTCACTCAAATCGTTGTACACATTGATAGTAAAATTTTTGAGTTGCAAGCTTTTGGCAAACTTGGCCATGTATTCTTTCACCACTTTATCGCGTTGAAAATCGCCCGGAGTATTGATGCGCACCAAGTGAATGGTAGAGTCATACAATTGTTGTGTGCGTTTCACAATGCGTGAAAATACTTCTTCGTCTTTGGACATAGCGGTGGCATACACGATGTTTTTGAAATCGCTGGATGCTGGTTTTTTATGTACCGTTAAAATCGGGCATTTAGAATGACGTACGATTCTTTCGGTGTTGGTACCAATCACCATCGCTTCAAGATTCGTTTGGCCACGGGTTCCCATGACTACCAAATCCACTTTTTGCTCCGCAATGATGGCGTTCATACCATGGAAAGGATTTCCGAGGCGCAATTCACCTACCACTTTCACGGCATCAAAGCGAGGATCTTTCACCAGCTTCTCTAACTGTGCTTTGGCTTTTTCCAAAAGCTTGAAAGTAAACAAACGATCTTCCCAATCATCTTTTACATAATCACCGGTAATACGATACGAATCGGGAGTAGCCTCTTCTACCACATGCAATAAGTAAATGGTAGCACCTGCTTTCTTGGCAATCTCAAAGGCAGTTTCATACGCGGTGATGGAAGTCTTCGAGAAATCGGTAGGAACTAATATTTTTTTCATATAGGTTAAAAATTTTCGTTTTAAGATCTAAGTAAAAATAAGCTATTTTCAGTTGTTCCAGTTCATTTTTTGGTCATAATACTTACATCCTTAATTACAGGATGAGTGCGGTCTTTATTTGCAAACAGCTACCGGCTGTCGAACATCTCCGGCCATGGTGTGCTGGTGAGTCCAAAACACTCTGCCTATCACCAAAATACCTGTTAATAAAAACAAAGTGGTGGTCACGCGCTGGTAACTGATTTTGCGAATAAAGCCACTCGCCATCCATGTAATTCCTACCATTACGGGCCAGGTTCCCAAGCCAAACAAGATCATAAACCAAAATCCATCGATCGAACTTGGCAATATAAAACAAGAAGCTACGGCCATGTAGGTAAGTCCGCAAGGCAATAATCCATTGAGCATTCCTAAAACCCACATAGAAATAGGGGTGCGGGCCGGTAGCCAATAGCCAAACCACTTGCGTAAGTGCGAAAGCAGCTGAGCCACACCTTTGCTGATGAACGGAATGTTAACTTTTTTAAAAACACCAAATCCAAGAAATAAAAACACGATGCCCATCGCTAGTGATAGATAATTTTGCTGTGGCACCTGAATCCAGCTGCTGCCGACAGCCGCAGCCACTGCACCTAGTAATCCGTACACCAACACCCGACCTGAATTATAAATGATTTTTGAAGTTAAGAATGGATTATGCGTAGTGGCCGCCATTACCAAAGGGCTGCACATGCCCACGCAGTGAAAACTGCCGGCAAGCCCCATGATCAACGCGGTGACGATCCAATTCATAACACCATTAATTTTTCGTAAAAATAATCTTTACCATTCATGCTCCACTGCATGGTGACACGATACAGACCTTTCTCTGAAATAGGAAGCGCAAAATCTTGTTCTGCTTCTTTGCTCAACGTAAATTTTTGATCCAATCTGGAATCCGATGGGCGGGTCAACCGAATTTCTCCATGCTCAAGCGCATTCAAAACGGAATACGATATCTTAATATGTTGTTGAGAAAGTGTCAAACTCGGCTCGCTTTTTAAGTCGAGCATATTTTGTTGTTTAGTCATCTTGGCTTGATGCACCAATTCATCCTGGTAATAATTAGCCGATACCAAACTCACATCCTGGCGAACACAAATGGTAACGAGTGTGCCGATAAACAATGCAAACCCGATAAAAGAAAAGATTACCCATTTCATAGCTTCTATTTTTTAAATGATTTTATCGGACCGATAAACTTTGCTTTGGCAATGCCAATGCGTTTTCCTTCTTTATAAATTCCCACCTCAATAATTGTCTTACGGTTAGTCAATGCTTCTTCCGGCAACTTCACCATCACAATGCTTTTCAGAAACCCTTCTTTGGGTACGATAATTTTCTCATCGCCAATTTTTTTGAATGTTGCAGTAGCAGGAGATTCTATTTTCAGTTCGAGGTTGATATCTTCGAATGTTTTGTTCATGAACTCCAGCGTGTATAAATTAGTGATTTTACCATCGTCTGTTTTGGTGTAGAGCGTGCCGGGTGCTTTTAAAATCGTAGTTTCAATATCGGCACGGGTGAAGATGAAGTAACTCAGCAGACTCAACAATGCCGTGAGCACAACTATATAACCAATAGTTCGCGGTGTCAGCAGCTTTTGCTTTCCGTCTTTGATTGCATTATAAGACGAATAGCGGATCAGCCCTTTTGGTTTTTCAATCTTGGTCATCACATCATCACACGCATCGATACAGGCTATGCAATTCACACACTCCAATTGGGTACCATTGCGAATGTCGATGCCGGTAGGGCACACATGCACGCACAATTTACAGTCGATACAATCGCCTTGCTTCTCTGTAATTTTGGATTGATCTTTCTTCAACTTACCGCGCTTTTCACCACGCAGCCAATCGTAGGCAACAACAATGGAATCTTTCACCAGCAACACACTCTGCAATCGGCCGTAGGGGCAAACCACAATACAAGCTTGCTCACGAAACCAAGAGAATACGCCATAAAAAATGGATGTAAATACCAACAGTCCGATAAATCCACTCAAGTGTTCCGTAGGCGGTTGCGAAATAATTTCTTTCACCTGGTCGATGCCGATGAGATAAGCCATCGCCACATGGGCAATCAGCAAGGCAACAACAATAAAGATGACATGCTTGAGCGATTTCTTAAAAATCTTAGACGAAGTCCATGCTGCGTTATTCAATCTGCGTTGTTCGTTGGCATCGCCTTCAATCCAATATTCTACTTTGCGGAAAACCATTTCCATAAACAGCGTTTGCGGACACGCCCAGCCACACCACACACGCCCGAAAGCAACGGTAAACAAAATGATGAAAACGAAAAAGGTAATGGCCGTGATCGCCAGCAAAAAGAAATCCTGTGGCCAGAACACGTGGCCAAATAAAATAAACTTGCGCTCAAAAATATTGAGCAATAAAAAAGGCCGATCGTGCCACTTTAAAAATGGCCCTGTAAAAAACAGCAACAGCAAAACGGTAGAAACAATAATACGCTTGTTGTGAAAAATACCGCTGGGCTTCTTCGCATACACCCACACGCGCTTGCCACTGGCATCTACGGTGCTGATGGAGTTTCGGAACTCTTCGTCAAAGTGATAAAAATCGTTTGTCATTTTTTTAGGGAACCTTTCAAAAGCGGAGCGCTCGTTGCCGAGCGCTCCGTTTGACTATATAAACTAGAGGGCCGCTTGGGTTTTTACTGTATCCATCTTCACTGTATCGCCTTTCAATTTTTCTATCTCCGGCTTGAACAAATCGCCTTGTGGCTTTTTCGGATTGGCCGGATTCGATCCTTGCAATGTGAGCACATAACTTGCTACATTTTTCATTTTCTCAGGGCTAATCACTCCTTCCCACGCAATCATATTCGTGCCGGCTACTCCGTGGCGCACTACTTTAAACACATCTTTAATCGTGCCGCCATGCAACCAGTATTCATCAGTGAGGTTAGGGCCAATATCACCACCACCATCTTTGCGGTGACACGATGCGCAAGTGGTGAGAAAAGTTTGTTTACCATCGGCCAATGCCAACGCATCGGTGGTTGCTTCCACACTATTCTCATCAATGGCTGCCACCGGATTTGAAGCTTGTCGCTTCAACGCTTGTTGTTGTGCATACGCTACTTCATTATCATACTCCTGCAATTGTGTTGGCAACGTGTTAAATACTTCAAACACCATCAGATACACTGCTGCAAAGCCAATCGTGAAATAGAACAACCATTTCCACCAAGGCGGTAAGTGATTGTCTAATTCGCGGATGCCGTCATAATTATGGTCGAGCATAATCTCCGATTCTTTCTCAAGCGGCTTGAGCGAGTTCCATTCCTCCCACAAGCGTTTCAACATTGATGGAGCTTCTTTGAATTCAATGCCCAATTTTTCAGCGCGCTCTTTTTCAGCTTGGCGTGTCATGATGTTGAGCACACGTAACATGTAGGCCGCTACAGTGAGCACCAATAAGGCAATGATGAAGATGAATCCCACCACGATATAGAATGGTAGCAAAGGATCATCGAGGAACGAAGTAGCGGCAGGTGTTGCTGCGGCTGCGTCCTGTCCGAATGCCAGCGGCAATGTCAGGACGAAGAGAGAGAGGGTTATAAAAAACTTCTTCATAACAGGCGAGTTAAGTTGTCGGTTGAGTTATTAGATGCGCTATCGCTGAGAGGCTTCTGCCCCATCTCGTCTACGTATTTTTTATCTACTGTCATGACCCACCACAGCAGCAACGCGAAGAAGAGAAAGAAGATGACAAAAGAGATCACAGGCCACACCTGGATATTGTCGATGTTTTGCAAAATATTTTTGTACATGGCTTTCTATTTTTGTTCTGCTACTTCGCTTTTTATTTTAATATCGGTGCCGAGGCGTTGCAGGTAAGCAATCAGTGCTACGATCTCTGCTTCGCTCTGGATTTCATAGCCGTCTGCCTTCAAGCTGGCAGCAATTTTATTGGCTTGCGCTTCCAAGTCTTCGGTAGCTTTCAATTCATAACCTTCTTCGTAAGGAACGCCCACGGTGCGC
>JABFSO010000293.1 GCA_013140555.1 Cyclobacteriaceae bacterium
TACAGGAAGATGATTCAGAACCTTGCGTGGGCAACGGGCTACAACGTGATTGCATTGCCCTTGGCTGCAGGTGTTTTGTACAACTTCGGAGTGATGCTCAGTCCTGCAATGGGTGCCGCGTTGATGAGTGTGAGTACAGTAGTAGTAGCCATTAACGCCCGGACGTTGAAGGTGTAAACTGGGTCAGGCACGTGAAGCAGATACAGATTTTTGACGATCACGCCACCTTCATCAGCTCGGCTATTCGTACAGACAAACACAAGCATCACGCCCTTGAAGTAATCGTAAGCATAGGAGGTTCAATACACATTGAAGATGCCTTTGGCAATACTTTAACTTCGCAGACTGTATTGGTATTGCCTGATCAACTTCATCAAACTATAACCACGGGCGTAGCTTCCTTCATTTTTATTGAGCCGGAGTCCGATTTGGCAACGAAAATTCTCAGCACATTTTATCCCACTCAAACCGTTCAATCAATTGAAGGCAGAATATCGGAAGAGGAGAGAAAGGTGTTTATGGAAGGTGACATTACATCACTTGCAAAAACAATCAAGTCCATCAACTTACTTGACGAGCGAGTGCAGAAAGTTGTAGACTTTATCCGTTCTCATATCACCACACATGAGTTTAGCCTTGAGCTGTTGGCGGAGATAGCCTGTCTTTCTACTGGCCGCTTCACTCATTTGTTCAAAGATCAGGTCGGTATTCCGCTGCGCCCTTTTATTCTTTGGTGCCGGATGCGTGTTGCTTTAACGGCTGTATTATCAGGTATGACGCTTACCCAATCCGCATACGAGGCAGGTTTTTCTGATACCTCGCATTTGAGTCGCACCTTTATCGACATGTTTGGGGTTAACCCGTCATCTGTATTTAAACAATAGCCAGTTTATTCAAGCAGGTGCAAATAATTCTTTTGAATTTTGCGAAAGAAATTCTTCGACTTATGAAAAAACTTGTCCAGTATTCGATATACCCGGTTTTCATGCTGTCTGCTTCTTTCTTTATAGTCTGGTTAATTGAGAGTGAAGTGAATCAATATTTGGCCACCGTACCTATTATTGCATTATACGGCTTGATGGCGCTACTGCTCGAACGCTGGATGCCCTTTGAAAAAAGTTGGGTGAATGGAAGTGACTGGAACCTGGACTTCACGTATTACGCAGTCAATTACCTTATTAAGGTTTCTGCACAGTTTGCCCTTATATGGTTGGCTGTTTGGATACCATTTCCGCAATGGTTCCCTACCGCGCTTCCGTTTTGGATTCAGGTAGTATTGGCTCTCACTATTATCGACTTCTTCTTATTCCTGGTTCACTGGCAGAGTCACCGGTATGAGTGGTTGTGGAAACTCCACGCCATCCACCACAGTTCAGAACGCCTGTACTTTTTGAATGGAGAAAAGCGGCATGCCTTTCATCAGATGCTGGAAGGCAGCCCTGGAATAATCTTGTGTCTTGTGATAGGTACGCCTCAACCGGTAGTGGTTGCGGCATTGGCCATTCTTGCCATCAATATGATGATGCAGCACACCAACCTAAGCTACAAGGCTGGTATTCTTAAGAAGTTTTTCTGTGTTGCTGAACTCCATCGTTGGCATCATCGTGCAGATTATAAGGATGCTCAGGTGAATTACGGTGCATGGCTCACCGTGTGGGATCATATTTTTAGAACGGCTTACGATAATCCCAAAATCTACCATACGGAAGGGATTGGAGAAATCGGAATCAAGGAGGAACCAAAGTTTCCTAAGTCATACTGGAAACAGTTTTGGTATCCTTTCAAATAAATACCGCACCTAATTTGTATTCAAATACGCACTTTAGCCATTCGGTAAGGTGTCAATTTACAGTCGCATGGAAGAACTGACTTGCAGAAAATCCTGAGGATCAAACAAATTGATTTCGTGTGCGTGCACCAGCCCGGTCGGGTGATGTTCTTCGGTAGTAAGTGATAGTTTAGAATCGGATAAATAAATAACAGCTGCTGCAAACATCGATTACCAGGCTCAAGGAAATTGCTTTTAAAAATATTCCTGCTGTCTATGATACGTAGCGTCAGATTTTTAACACGAGCCGAAACCGAGGGCAAATCATGTTACGCTCCGTCTGAGCTGAGATTTTTAAGAAGGCTGTTTGGCTTTTGCCTAACGACCCGCCTTGCTGTTGCTTTGATACAAACCCTTCTGAAAAGTGGCGTAGATGTTCTACGATTTTCGAGAACTACTCTTTGCGTAAATTTCTGAATACATCAAACCCTCATTTTTAATCAAAATTTCGGTTTTTATTCCTTAATTTGTTTTTATTTAGAATGATTCTAAATTTGATCAAAAATAAAAACTTAACTCATGCAACCATTAAAAGAAGCTACCAGCATCAAACACAATCAAGCGGAACGCATGCCCTTCAACGTACGGATGTTCAAAGGGCTATTAAAGAAAAATGAATACTTATTGTACTTGAACCAACAACTGCAACTCTTTCAAGCCATTGAAAAAATAGGTTTGCCGCATAGCAGTTTGAAAAGAACAGAGAAGGTGCTGGCGGACATCAATGAATTAAAGGCCAAAGTACATACGACCGATTTTATTCTCAAGAGCACTCAACAATATGTAGACTATGTAAAGTCATTAACCTACGAGCAAGTATTGCCGCATATCTATCTCAACTACATGGCCCTTATTTTTGGTGGACAGATGATGAAAAAAGTTGTGCCCTCATCAGGTAATATGTATATCTTCGAAAATATGCAAGAGGCCGTGCAATCGATACGAGCCCTTCAAAAAGATGAGTGGGCAGAAGAAGTCAACAAAGGATTTGACTATGCTATTTTAATGTTTGAAGAATTGGAGGTTTATTGTGCTTCGTTAGGAGAAGCGAAAAACTTTGGAAAAGCGGGATAGACATGTCCAATGTGCTGTTGTCTTTAAGGAGATTAATGCCCGAACAAATTCTTCTTTTGGGCAGCAGGATAGTTGCCCGATCCGGGTGCTCCTCAATCCAAACCTTTTATCGTATCTTCCCTTTGAAAACGGCAACTCCCTGTTGCTTACAACGCCCTCCTTTTTATGCCGGAGACGCTCGACAACGAACGATTTCGACTGCTGCTTCGCGCAGTGCCCGGCAAGGCCATTGAATATCTTTATACCCACTACTTCGAAGGCCTGGTTCGCCTCGCGTTAAAATTTATCAGCGACCGCTCCGTGGCGGAAGATATTGTGCAGGAAACGCTCGTGCACATTTGGGAACAACACAAAAACCTGAGCCAGCAAAATGAACTACCCATTCACTTCTACCTGGCCCGCGTAGTCAAAAACAAATCCATTACACAGTATAAGAAAGGCCTTAAGCTTCAGCAAAACTATGCGCAGTTCCTGAATGGGAATCGGGTGCCAGCCATTGAGCAAACCGTGGAAGCGCAACTGATCGATCAGGAGATTGCCGGACGCATCAAAGCGTACATCAACACATTTCCCAAACGGGAAAAAGAATGCCTGACGCTGAAAATAGATCACCTGATGACGACCAAAGAAATAGCAACTGAGTTACGCATAGGTGTAAAAGCCGTGGAGCGTAGTATAACTAATGCCCATAAACGCTTGCGCACCTGGGCGCGTAAAGAGTTTTAAAATAATTTTTAGGCTGGGCATAGGGTGAACGACTAATAGCGAGAGTTATAAAAACCAAAGCACCATGGACGTAGCGGATATAATTAAGGTTTTAGAAAATCGGGCCGACAAAGCCATGCAGGATGCCTTTAGCCATTGGATGGCCATGAGCAATATTCATCGGGAAGAGTTTCGGCAGGTACGCCAGCTTTGGATGCTGACCCGCGGACCTTGGCCTGTCACCACAGACCGCGAACCGTTAACGCAAATTCACGAACGCATGAAACGAAATCATCGAAGGAAAAAAAGCAGACAGGCGATCTTTACGCTGACAGTGGTATTGATGATTTCAGTGACGGCATGGGTTCTCTGGCCAACGTACTCACCAAGACCGAGCGGACAAAACCTGTCGTTTAATCACGCTTCGCTAAAAGATGTTGCGGGGCAATTAGAAAAGACGTTCGACATCAACATTGAAATAACGCGACCCGAGGTAGAGACTTGTCTATTCACCGGATCGTTTTCAAAAGCATCTACCTTAAAGGATATTATGAATGCCATTTCCCACTCACTCAGCATCAGCGTGGCGGGCACGCGAAGGGGCTATGAATGGAAAGGCAGCGGCTGTTGATTTTTTAAACTGAGTCTGAATTTTACAACCACTAAAACGAAAACAACCATGAAGGCACCGTCATGTACCGAACGGTTACATATGAATTGCTCTCCCTCGAAGCCTGGCTGGCCACCGGCAAACGGCCTGACCGTGCATTGGCCGGAAAAATGAAAACTGAAGTCGCTCGCATTCGCGAAGCGCTTTTGACGGGTGTATTGACCCTAACGGATGAAACGCATGTGCAACGCTACATCCGCACACATCATTTTGGGATAATCCAACTGCTTAATAAGGTTTCCGGTAACCCTAAATCTATGGAGGCGACTACTTCATTACTCGAATTGTTGACCGTCATTGAATCTACCTTTGCCAATCACCTAGACCCGGAAGCCGAACTCTGCCAGCTTCACGCACAACAGCTTGCACAACAATGCAAAGAAACAATAAGCCAACTCAGTAAAAATTTTGCAAAGACAACGGTATCCGAAAAACTACAAGCCGTGTTTGTGAACATGTTCCGGAAACTTACTACTACTCATGTAGTAACCTACCATCAACAAAAATTTGCTCACGAATTAATTGACGATTTAACCTGGCAGTTTGCAAACACAGAGCCGGATGCACTTGAAAAAGAACTTACAAAGCTTACGCTGAATAGAGATCTAAATTCAACTCGTGCATTTTACTTTTGGAGAGATCTAATCAAAGCGCGAATGAACACAGCCGAATTAAGTTCAGACAAGCGCGAACAACTGCTGGAAGTTCAGATGGAAATTCAACATACTTCTGAGAAACAAAAAGGCTATCACATCAACACCGCATCCTTACGCGACCAAGTGCTGGATTATGTATCGTGGGAAATGAATTACCTGGATCGATCAGAAACATCCGTGAAGAAATCAACCGACCGCCCCGCAGAAAACTTTCGGGTGCGAACAGAACTATCCGTGTCGCAGTTGGCCTGCTTACTCAAGACGTTGGTGGACATGCGCATTATTGTCAACCCCAACATCTCAGAACTCCTGCGCTTCTTCGCGCAAACCATAGTTTCCAAACGGGCGGAAGCCATTTCGTTCGACAGCCTGCGGGCAAAGTACTATAATATAGAGTCGGGCACGAAAGAGGCCATCCGCCAGACCTTGCAAAGCTTGGCAAAAACATTATCGTAAGTGCGGGTTATAGCACCGGCCGCTTACGGAAAAACCGATGCAGCCAGCGCACATCGTGCCGCCATTGACAATAGGCTTCTTTGTAAAAGTGACAGATGCTTTTTGTGCTCAACATTTCAGTGGCTACTTCAAGATGTTCGCTCAATAGTTCAAGTTCGCGGATTTTCTGAGAGTAATAACTTGCGCATAAGGTGCGCCTGACACTAAGGTCAGTGCTTTGCTCCACCTGTACCAGCAGGCCAAGCATTTTTTCACGCAACCGAATAAGTTGTGCGCGGGTCAGAAGGTCCATCAATCGAATTCAATTGCGCAGTAAGATAGCAAAGGGTTGCCGAAATACCTGACATACCTGCGTATTGCACGTCATGTACTCAATCTGCCCACGCACGGTAAGCGGCTTATGATCTATCAATATGCGTTGCATGAACGTTACGGAACCGGCATACCACGTGATCTCCAAGTCATGGGTGCGATCATGGATCGTAACGGCCTCACCTTTTTCTACTGTGCTGTCTTTAAGTTGATAACCTGTATCGGGATGGAAAGAGATGCGCGTGGGTGCTGGCCCGCCTTCCGGCAGTTGCTGTGAGTACACATGCCATCCGGGCAGCACCGAAGCTTTAAGCACCAGCACACTTTCGTGCGGTGATATGGTTTCAGCACTGAACTGCCAACGAACCGTAGAAGGACTTTGCGCAATGCACATACCGGTAGCGGCCAGGCACAACGCGAGGATGCGGATAACAAACATGGAACATGGATTTCAGGAGTAAGTGACCTGAAAGGCTAAAACACGGAGTAGAGGAAAAACTTAATCGCGGTGGAGGAAGTCGTCAGGGAAATTTAATAGCTCTTTGGGATGAACTCCAAGACCGATAGCAAGTTCCATTAAGGTGGCAATTGTGATATTTTTCTCACCCTTTTCAAACTTCTTGATATTGCTGTAATCAACATCGCATAAGACTGCAAGCTGGCGAAAAGAAAGTTTCTTGGCCTTCCTTAAATAGCTAAGCCTTTTTCCGAACTGCACTAAAGCTTCCTTTTTCTTTTTACTCTGCATGACTTTACGCAGATGAAAATTCCGCTTTACTACCTTAGAAAGTGTGGTTTAATAAAACCACGGTATCAAAATTTTACTAAATTTGGTGTGTTATGGAATTGGTAAAAGTAAATGAAGCAATGCTTTTAACTGGACTCCGTGCTGGTGACCAACTAATCTTTGCGCATATATTCCATCTATATAATAGAGTACTTTATGAGTTTGCCCGGAAGACTATTGATGCAAAGGAAGACTGCGAAGAGATAGTTCAGGATGTATTCGTCTCGCTGTGGGAGCGCAGGGAAGAATTGGAAGTTGACTCATTGAAAGCTTACTTATTCTCATCCGTTAAGTATAAAATCATCAGGTACATCAAGCATCAAATGGTGAAGCGGAAATATGAAGACCATTTCCGGCATTTTGAAAGCACGTATATAGTTCCTGAAGAAGCAGAAGAAAGCACACCCCTTCTTCCCCTGCATACCCGGCTAAGTGAATCCCTTCAGGACTTGCCCGCCCGTTGCCGTGAAGCCTTTCAACTCCGCATCGAACAAAACCTCACCAACTCCGAAATCGCCCAGCGCATGCACATCTCTAAACGCACAGTGGAAGACTACATGACCACCGCCTTTGCGCATCTTAGAAAATCACGGAAAGAGATTTTGGGGACGGAGTAATCAGCTCTCAAAATGAGCTTTTTTGACTATTTTACGGTACGTTTCCACCTATTTTTCTCTTAGTTTTTGTAAATACTAATTGAGTGAGGGTGCGAACCAGTCTTTTAAAAAAAACCACTAACGACCTGAATGACTACCACAAAACAATGGCTATTGTACTGGAAAAAATGCCTGTCAGATGCCTCTAAAGCCGATATTAACATAACCAAACTTCCAAGCATTGAGATTTCGGATTTCAAGATCGAATCAGAGTATGTAGTTGATCTTGCCAAGGTCAATCAATTATTGGATAAAGCCGAGAATCGGAAAAACCACAAAAACGGTATCACGAATAAAAGTGGAGACGACTGGGTTTCTGTGGACGAGGTAGATGTGTTAGTAGCGCCCTTTTGGTTGACGCCCCGCACTGATCATAAGATTAGATCTATTAACCCTACCCCAAAATATCCTTTTTGGTTTTACGCCAAGATAGATCGTCAGGGTAAATGGCAAATACCGGACGAGACGTTTCCTGTTTTTCAACGTAAGTACCTGGAACCATTGGCAGATGATGAAGGCTTTGTATTTAGTTCAATGGAAAAGGTTGATCGTGCAGCAGCGTTCACAAGAAGCGAATTTACCAGCTATACTGAGTATCTCGATTTTATTCTGGATATTTTTTTAAAGGTGAGCGATCAGAAATTTAATCAGTATCAGGTAGAGGGCTTTGAGCGTGTGCCAAACTCCCTTTTGGTAGTGCCCGATGAAGAAATAAGTGCAGCCATCAGTATTATACGCCTTTATGAAAAAATTCTATCACTGACAACGCTACCTCACCTTTTGCATTCACTTATTCAGCCAAAAGCAACAACGTCTAATCCGTCATTAACCGTTCCTGAATTTGAGGCAGTCAATCCTTTGCATGTTGGCCAAATGGGGTTTGAGTTCGCACTCTCTATCTCCCAACGAAAAGCACTCTATACAATACTAAGGGCAGATGCAGAACAAACAATATATGCTATTAACGGTCCACCGGGTACTGGCAAAACCACCTTACTACAGAGCGTTGTGGCAAATGCGTACGTTCAGGCCGCTTTACAAGGATTGGAAGCCCCTATTATTCTTGCTTGCTCTACCAATAACCAGGCAGTTACAAATATCATTGACAGTTTTTCAAAATCGCTCACCAATGCTGGCACCCTGCAGGGTCGGTGGCTGCCAAAGATCGAAGGTTATGCAACTTATCTGCCAAGTTCATCAAAACCACAATCTGAATTGGCCAATATCAACTATAAGAAGTTAGATGGCGAGGGCTTATTTCAACGCATAGAAAATTCTGATTTTTTGCTTAACGCGAAAAAATACTATCAACTGATGAGCGAGAAGCACTTTGAAGTAAAATCAATTTCAATCCAAGAAACGATTGAATTACTGCTTAAGGAAATACGAAACATTGATCATTCACTAAAGGACGCATTACAACACTGGGGCAATTACGTACGAGCAGAAAAGGAATTTCAAACATCTTATCTGGGGTATAGAAATGAAAGAGAACCGTATTGCCGCGCTGACATGATAGATGAGACAGAGCTCATTAAAGATATTCAGAGTTTGAAAGACTTAGAAGAGCACGTGATTAGTTACTTTAAAAACGAACCTTTCCTGAGAAAAATAGGATGCTTCTTCACCATTAAGGCATCGTTAGAAAATCGTGCAGCCGAATTGCGTATCATTTTCCGGAATTCGCTTTTGCAGGAGCCGAGCAGGTTCAAATACAGTGAAATCCTGAATACCATAAATGGGCAAATCCATCTTGCAACTGAAGTTATTCGTACACTGAAAAATTGGAGGCATTGGAAAGATCGGAACAAGATCGTGGGTAATCCGCCCCGAACCGAAGAAGCATACTGGAAAATAGAAGTGAGAAAAATTAGGGAAGGACTTAAACCCTGTAGTTTTTATGATGAATTGGATCAGACGCTGCGCCATCGAGCATTTCAGTTAGCCTTACACTATTGGGAAGGGCGATTTTTGGTGAAACTTTCTGATGATCTTTCGTCAGATATCTTTAGAGGAAAGAACGAAGTAAAATCAATCAACCGATGGAAGCGTCAAGCGATGCTAACACCCTGCTTTGTCAGCACGTTTTTTATGGCACCCAAATTTTTTGGCTGGTCAAAATATTTGGGAGACAATGATAAAGGAGAGCCGATTTTTGACAACGTCCCATTATTTGAAATAGCCGACTTACTTATTGTTGATGAAGCGGGGCAAACATCGCCTGAGGTGGGAATAGCAACCTTTGCGCTGGCAAAGAAGGCAATTGTAGTGGGCGATACTAAGCAGATTGAACCTGTGTGGAATGTTACAAACAAAATAGACATTGGCAATCTGCGGCAGTCAGGCCTAATTAATGACTATAATGATTCGCGCTTGAATATCGAATTTGATCCGAAGGGTTTTTTAAGTTCTACAGGTAGCGTTATGAAGATAGCGCAAAATGCTTGCGAAGTGCAAGAACCATCGCTCAAAGAAAAAGGCCTTTTGTTAGTAGAGCATAGAAGGTGTTATGATGAGATTATCAATTATTGTAATGAATTGGCTTATGGTCAATTACTGAAACCCCTAAGGGGCTTAGCTGAGGAAGCTCAGTTACTCTTTCCGCCTATGTTTGGTATTCACGTAAACGGAAACTCGGCACAGTCAGGAGCTGGTAGTAGATACAATCTTGCTGAGGTAAACGCGATTGTTGATTGGCTCAAGGCAAACAAAGCAAGAATAGAAGGTAAGTATGGAAAACTTGAAGCAAGTGTTGGTATTATCACGCCATTCGTTGGACAAAAAACTAGTCTAAAGTTTGCGTTAAGAAATGCCGGGTTCGATACAAACAAAATGAAAATTGGTACCGTACACGCTTTACAGGGGGCGGAGCGCAGCATTGTGCTATTCTCGATGGTATATGGGCTAGGCGACTCAGGCACTTTATTTTTTGATCGAGATAATAAACCTAATATGCTGAATGTAGCGGTGTCGAGGGCGAAAGATAACTTTGTTGTGTTTTGTAACAGTGGTATTTTGAATAAGTCCGATAACACACCATCTGGTATTCTTGCGCGTCATTTACAATTTGATAGCAGCACTATTCCCTGAGATAAAATTTGAATTGATTCGAGGCAATTGGACGGCAACAACGGTAGATGTAACTCCGCTGACAAAGAGTTTCTGATTCCCACGTGACAAGAGAACGACTGATGAGGCTTCAAAAAAGTTATAGCGTACGAAAACGCTAGGGCATAAGCCTTGGATTTACGCGTGGCTGCCGCGAAGCTTTTCAACTCCGCATCGAACAAAACCTCACCAACTCCGAAATCGCCAAGCGCATGCACATCTCCAAACGCACGGTAGAGGATTACATGACTCCGGCCTTTGCGCACCTAAGAAAATCTAAGAAAGAGATTTTGGGGGTGGAGTAACAAGGCTTAAGCATTTAGATTTTCTCTATATTTAGACGAGGACGAGCTTAACCCGCGAATGGGCTATACCATTTTAATAGGATGTTAGTGGCAGTCGACCATAGCCAGGCTGACAATTTGAAATGACAGAAAGAACCCTAATAAAAAATATAAGCATCGTAAACGAGGGGCAAATTATTGTTGCCGACCTCTTAATTGATAGTGGCTTAATTCAAAAAATTGGACGACATAATGATGCTATAAACGCAAGAGAAATTGACGGAACAGGAAAGTATCTATTTCCCGGCATCATTGATGGACAGGTTCACTTTCGTGAACCTGGACTAACGCACAAAGGAGACTTATACACAGAGAGCAAAGCAGCCGTGGCGGGCGGTGTGACCTCGTTTATCGATATGCCCAATACTGTTCCAAATGTATTGGCCATTGACATCTTGAATGAAAAATACCGAATAGCCCATGAAAAATCTTTAGCCAATTTCGGGTTCTTTTTAGGTGTTAATGGCGACAATCTGGAGGAAGTAATCAAGCTCGACACTTCTAAGCTCTTGGGTGTTTCTGATGACGGACTTTACTTTACAAAAAAAGGAAATCTTCTTGCCGACAATCCTGAAACAATGGAAAAACTTTTTGCAAACTGCAAATCCATCATTGCTATACATTCCGAAAAAGAACAAATAGTTGAAGAAAATGAACATCTATACCGGGAAAAATATGGCGAAAATGTGCCTATTGAATTTCATCCCCTAATAAGAAGTGAAAAAGCCTGTTATGAAGCCACTAAAAGAGCAATTGAGTTAGCCAACAAGCACAAGGTACGACTTCACATTCTGCACTTGACAACAGAAGCCGAAACACATCTATTCCGAAATGATATTCCTCTTCAAGAGAAAAATATAACAACCGAAGTATCGGTTCACCATTTGTGGTTTTCAGACACAGACTATCAGCGTTTGGGGACTTTAATAAAATGTAACCCCTCCATAAAAACTGAAAAAGATAAGAGAGGGCTTCTGAAGGCGTTGTTGGACGACAGAATAGACATCGTAACTACAGACCATGCACCTCACACGTTAGATGAAAAACAAAAACCTTATTTTCAATCAATGTCGGGTGCACCCATGGTGCAGCATTCGTTGAACATGATGCTTGAGTTTTACAAACAAGGGCTGATTTCGCTGGAAAAAATAGCAGAAAAAATGTGTCACAATCCAGCGACACTTTATGATATTAAAAAAAGGGGCTTCGTACGTGAGGGTTGCTTTGCAGACCTAACCATTGTTGACTTAAACTCAAGTTGGATAGTGGCGAAGGAAAACATTTTATACAAATGTGGCTGGTCACCGTTAGAAGGGACAAACTTTCAAACTAAAGTGACCCATACATTTGTCAATGGAAATTTGACTTATGAAAATGGGCATTTTAATGAGACGAGAAGAGGACACCCTTTAACAACAAGAAATGAGTAAGCCGAATAACAGTATTAGGGCCGCGGACAATTTTGTCATTTAACGGGTGACACTCTACTAGCAACGATTTCCAACATGGATAAGTAAACGACTTGGCAACATCTTGGACTTTAAAAGAATTGAACGTGGGATAGACTAAAATGGTACGACCGACCCTTCGGATTTTTAAGAAGTGGCGTCCTTCGAAAATCTCCGTGCATCATACCAAACCCTACATTTTCTCTAACCTATACGGCAGCTTCAGTTTGAACACCGTGCCTTCGCCCACTTTACTGGTAAAACTAATCTGGCCTCTCAATTTACTTACGGCCTTTCTGACCAAATAAAGCCCCAGGCCGCTACCACCAGAACGCGAAGTCGCTTTATAGTGCAAATCAAAAACCTTGTTGTGGTGCAATTCATCAATCCCGATACCCCTATTAAAGTCTTTGCAAAGGATCAGGTTAAACATTGATTGATGTAATCTGATATCCAACTCTAAGGACAGGCTTTAAAATGTCAGCGATTGGCTTTAAAACCCGATTCAATTAATGTATGAATCTGCTCCGTGTTTTCTCCACTTAGGTCACTTACGTGCAAGAAGCCGCACTTTTGCGTAACTTCAACCACGTAACGCCACCACCATGGAAAAGTCAAATTTTGACCACCTGTTGCAACGCTACCTCACCGGCCAGGTGACGGACGAAGAAAAGGCCAAGCTGGAAGCCTGGCTCGAGGTCATGAAGACCGAAGACACCACCCACCTCGAACTCACCCCCGAAGAGGAAGCTCACCTGTTTCAAAAAATCACTTCTAAGATTGAAAGCGGCAAGCCTGTTGCGGCATTCCGTCCGGAGCAAATCCGTAAACAAAAGTCCAATCAATGGATGATGCGTATCGCGGCCTCGGTGGTACTGGTGCTGACGGCAACTTTTTTGATTTGGCAATTCAACGATTCCGCAACCAAAAAGCCTGCGGCTTTGGCAGTTGATAAAATGATCTTGAACGATGGCAGCTTGGTATGGGTAAAAGGTGATAGCAAGCTGGCCTATTTCGAGAAAGACAACGGCCAAACCCGCTATGCTGAACTATCAGGCGAAGCCTTGTTCGAAGTGGCCAAAGACCCATCGCGTCCATTTGTAATTCAATGCAAAGATATTTCCATTCGGGTATTGGGAACCAGCTTTAGCCTTCGGGCTGATAATGACAGTGTGGTGGTAAAAGTGCTCACAGGAAAAGTAATCGTAACCTCAGCCATTGACAATACCACAAAGCAGGTAGAGCCATTTCAGGAAATCGTTTACACCCATGGTCAGTGGCAACAAACTGCATTTGCCAAAACAGAAGTCAACACCATCACCGCCAACACCGAATACAACATGCACTTTGAGAACAGCACACTCGGTGAGGTGCTGGCCCGGCTGGAGAAAAAGTTTAACGTGGTCATTCAAACTTCCGAACCAACAGCAAAGGATTGCCGACTCACGGCTGACTTGACGGATCATTCGCTCGACACTTCTTTGCAACTGATTACCGAAGTGTTATCGGTTACGGTTGACAAAAATGATAAAGGCATTGTCATGAACGGAAAGGGTTGCCAATGAAAACGCCACTTCCCGATACGCGCGTACGCTACAACTCTTCCTAAAAGATTTCTGAAGACATAGGCAGCTAACTGCCGATTTAAATGATGATGGTCTCAAAATTATGGCCTCATGGAATAGTATTGCCTAAACATTAATACCACACCTATGAAGATTTTTTACACGCCCATACTTTCCGCCAAAACTACCCGGCTTACTGTGTTGATTTTTCTGATTTCCCTTCAAGCGACAGCGCATCCGGCCAACGTACTCGACAAGGAAGTCTCACTCAACCTGCTCAACCAACCCATGCAACAAGTACTGAAAGGCATTGAAACAGCAGCAGAGATTCGTTTCATGTATAGCCCCGACCAGTTGAACATGGAGGAAGTTGTTTCACTCCAAGCGCAGAAACGCAAACTGCGTGAAGTACTGGAAGAACTTTTTCGGCCGCGCAACATTCGGTACAAAGTGCATGCAGGCAGCAACACCATCACACTCAACAAAGACACAGAGCGAAGCGAGCAACCACCGGAAAATAAGCAACCAGAACAGGATGAAGAGCAGATGGTAAGCGGCAAGGTTACCGATGCTGCAAATGGAAACCCGATGGCCGGAGTGAACATCATCGTAAAAGGTACTACAGAAGGCACGACCACAGATGCGGAGGGTGCGTACACGATTAATGTTAAATCAGGTAAGACGTTGGTGTTTTCATTCATCGGGTTTCAATCCCTGGAAGTAAGGGTAGAAAATCAAACCATCCTTAATGTTTCGTTGACGGAAGACATCCAAAGTTTGAAAGAAGTAATCGTCAACGCAGGGTATTACAAAGTCAAAGAGCGCGAACAGACAGGCAATATCGCAAAGATTAACTCCAGTGATATTGAAAAACAGCCCGTCAACAATCCACTGCAATCATTGCAGGGACGAATGGCCGGAGTATACATCCAGCAACAATCGGGTGTGCCGGGCGGGGCATTTAACATTCAGATTCGAGGACAAAACAGTTTACGGAACTCAGCGGCCAATAATGGCAACAGGCCACTCTATATTATAGACGGTGTTCCATTCAATGCTACACCGCTGGGCTCATCGGCAAGTGCCAGTATCATTGATGGTGGCAATCCGTTGAACACGATCAACCCATCCGACATCGAAAGCATTGAAATACTCAAAGATGCGGATGCCACGGCCATCTACGGATCGCGTGGAGCAAACGGAGTGGTGTTAATCACTACGAAACGGGGGAAGTCCGGCAAGACGGAGTTCACCATGAACTATTACGAGGGTTGGGGAACAACCAGTCGCAAAATGGATTTGTTGAACACGCAGCAATACCTGACCATGCGCAAGGAAGCCTTCACCAATGATCAGGTTTCGCCCGGTACGTTTTATGCCGACCATGATTTGTTGACATGGGATCAAAACCGCAATACCGATTGGCAACAGAACCTATTGGGCGGCACCGCACGTATGACAAACGCCCAGCTTTCGGTATCGGGTGGTTCAGAGCAAACCAAGTTTCTGATCGCAGGCGGATTCCTTCGGGAGTCCACCGTATTTCCCGGTGACTTCGCCAATAAAAAGTATTCCGGAAATTTTAAAGTCAACCACCGCTCCACCAATAGCAAATGGAATATCGATTTCTCCGCCTACTATCTGGCAGACAACAACGCGCTGCCACTCATTGACCTCACAGGGCAGGCACTAAGCCTGGCGCCCAATGCCCCGGCTCTCTACTTACCCGATGGAAATTTGAATTGGGAAAATTCCACATGGCGAAATCCATTGGCTTTTACCCGCAAAGAGTTCGAAACCAAGACCGCGAACCTGTTAAGCAACACTATCATCGCCTATAAAATTTTACCTACGCTGGAAGCAAAAGTAAACGTGGGCTACTCCAACGTGCGCGTGGATGAATTTTCTGCACAACCAAAAAGTTCATTCGGCCCCAACTTGGCAGCGGCTTCATCGGCAACATTTGCCGATAGAAAAATACAAACGTGGATTACCGAACCCACATTTGAATATTCAACAACATGGGGTGCTGGTACACTATCGGCATTGGTAGGTTCTACCTTTCAAGGGAGCAGCAATGCAGCCACCAACCTTTCGGCAACAGGCTTTGCAAGCGATGCTTTGCTCAGAAACCCGCAAGCGGCTTCAGTAGTCACTATTCAATCCGTAACACAGTCGGAATATCGGTACAGCGCTTTGTTCGGACGGATCAATTATAACTGGAAAGGAAAGTATCTCGCCAATCTCACGGGCAGAAGAGATGCCTCCAGCCGATTCGGCCCCGGTAACCAGTTTGCCAACTTTGGTGCGATCGGTGCGGCATGGATATTCACAGAAGAGTCTTGGTTGGAGAACAAGACACTCACGTTTGGAAAAATTCGTGCGAGCCTCGGCACCACTGGTAGCGATCAGATTGCTGACTATGGTTATACGGACTTATGGACATCAACTGCTTATACCTACGATGGCTCGGGCGGGCTGTATCCGCTGAACCTCGCCAATCCCGACTATGCTTGGGAAGAAAACAGGAAATGGGAAGTGGCACTGGAAACCGCATTTTGGAAAGACAAACTCAACATAAGTATAAGTTATTACAACCATCGCTCCGGCAATCAATTGGTGGGTGTCCCCTTGCCGGGTATCACGGGCTTTACTAGTGTTCAAGCGAATTTACCAGCTGAAGTACAAAACACAGGTATTGAAATCGTACTCTCATCAACACCAATTCAACGCGGTGCATTTGCATGGACGAGTTCTGCAAATGTTACACTACCCAGAAACGAATTGATTTCATTCCCAAACATCAAAAATTCTTCCTTCGCCTTTGATTACATCGTGGGTAAACCGTTAACGGTGCAACCTTCCTTTGAATACACCCGCGTTAACCCTGAAACAGGGCTGTATGAACATCGCGATGTCAACGGTGATGGCGGCCTGACGTTTGAAGATGATTTGGTGGGCAACAAAGCCCTCGCGCAGAATTTCTTCGGTGGCTTTCAAAATAACTTTCGATTCAAAGGCTTTGCGCTGGATGTTATGATTCAGTTCGTCAATCAAACAGGTCGCAATTACCTGACCTACTTTTATGATCGACCCGGTGCAGCCACCAATCAACCCGCATGGGTGATGGAGCGTTGGCAGAAACCCGGTGACCAGGCACCGATCCAACAATTCACACAAGGCTTTGGCGAGGCTTCTGTGGCAAACCTATACAATAATTACAGCGACAATCGGTTTGGCGATGCATCTTTTATCCGTCTGAAGAATGTATCGCTGTCGTATCAGTTTCCCTCTGGCATGCTGAAGAAGATTGACGTGCAGCAAGCGCGCCTTTATGTGCAAGGTCAGAACCTGGCTACCATTACCAACTACAAAGGCCTCGACCCGGAGAATCAAAGTGCTACGCTTCCTCCGCTTCGCATGAT
Source organism: Cyclobacteriaceae bacterium (assembly GCA_013140555.1). Lineage (GTDB taxonomy): Bacteria > Bacteroidota > Bacteroidia > Cytophagales > Cyclobacteriaceae > ELB16-189. Next base: position 17,035 of record JABFSO010000293.1, read on the forward strand.
TACCGTAGGTGTTTCATTAACTTTTTAACATAAAGCATATGACTAACAAAACTTACTACATACAAAAAATATGTGCGACTGCGATAGCAATGCTGATAGTAACAGCCTGCGAAGATTTTGTAACAATTGACCCGCCTCAAACAACGCTATCAACAACTACCGTGTTTAACGATGAAGGTACAGCAAGAGCTGCGGTCAATCGTATCTACATTGATATGATGCAGTACTATCAAAGTTTTAGTAGTGGTGGCACAAGTCTCAATAACATGGGTGGATTGGCAGCAGATGAGTTTGATAACTTCGACACATTCAATGGTATGGCTCAATTCGCCAGCAATGAAATCACACCGGTCAATTCAAACATCAGCACACACTGGAACCAGATATACAATCTGATTTATCAGGCAAATGCTGTGATGGCTGGGCTTGAAAAATCAAGCCTGACCTCCACCACAAAATCTAAGTTGGAAGGAGAGGCACTCTTCATGCATGCCTATCTGCATTTTCTTTTGGTGAGTTATTGGAATGATGTTCCGTGGATTACGACAACCGACTATGTGACAAATGCCAAAGCCGAAAGGATGCCTGCCGCTGAAGTCTATCAGAACATTATCACAGAATTGCTGCTGGCAAAAGAAAAACTGCCAACCGAAAGTACACAACGCATACGCCCGACCAAATTTGCAGCCGCTGCTTTATTAGCAAGGGCATATCTATTCACGAACAACTACACGGCAGCAGAGCAACAGGCTACCGAGGTGATTAGTCAATTCCCGTTGGAGAGTGACCTCAATAATGTCTTCTTGATTGGCAGCACAGAAACTATTTTCCAACTGCAATCCATCATACCAGGCTTTAACACATGGGATGGTGATGCATACATCATGGTGTCGACACCTCAAACCGTAGCATTGAGTAATGGATTTATGAGTGCTTTTGAAATGAATGATGCGCGTAAATTATCATGGACGAACAGCTATTCAGAAGGAGCGGAAATCTGGTTCTATCCTTTCAAGTATAAAGTACGCAGACTCCTAAATGTCAACTCTGAAAAAACGGAGTACCAGGTTATTCTGCGGGCTGGGGAGCAATATCTCATTCGTGCCGAGGCGCGCGCGAATTTGAGCAATCTCTCGGGTTCACTGGATGATCTCAATACGATTCGCACCCGAGCAGGGTTAACGTCATCGTTGGCTGCAACGCAGGCCGAATTGCTATTGGCAATCGAGCAAGAGCGGAGAATAGAACTGTTTTCAGAGAACGGGCATCGGTGGCTTGATTTGAAACGTACAGGCAGACTCGATGCGGTCATCGGTGCAATCAAACCCGGCTGGCAATCAACCGATGCCCTGTTTCCAATTCCACAAAATGAGCGGAATCGTAATTCTAATCTCTCACAAAATCCAGGTTACTAATATGAACTTTATCAGAAACGTTGCTCTGCTTCTGCTTGTTCAAAGTAACTTAGCTCTGGCTCAACAAGACGTAGTTTTTATTTTGACCTCCGACAGGCCGGATAGCATTAGCCTGGAATTTAATCGCAATCCTGTTTTTAATGAAGGTACACTGGGCGATGGCTATCGAAAAGTATCGTTATTGGGGAAGCCAGTAGAGATTCGCTACACCAAAATTTCAGAGCTTGCGAGACTGTCGTTGCTAAGCTACGGATGGCCTGGGGTCTATATTGGCGCGGATTGGATAGTGGAACCGGGAGATAGTATCAATATCAATATTGAGTTCGAAAGTAAACCACAGCCAACCATGAAATTCCATGGAAACCGATCTGCAAAATATCAAATCGCTTTTAGCATAAGAGAACAAGTGGAGGGCATCAAAGACACTGAATATGAAGTGTACGATGGAATTAAAACAGCTAGTCAGGCATATCAAGATGTAGAAAGGCTTGAACAATTTTGTAATACTGCTTTAGCAAATAGCCAGAAAAAACTCTCCGAATCAGTATACAAGACTTGGAAAACAGACATTAAAGCATTTGCAGACTTTACAAGACTTCGAATTCAGAGCTATCAATGGACAAAGGACTCAACGTTGCGGCCGTCAATTGACAAAAATCTATCAGTTTCTCAATCAAAAATTGACCTGAAAATCTGGTTAAACAGCCGGGCGTTAGTAAGATACCGATTCGAACTGGTCAAATGGAAAGCGATTCGGGAGGTTGACTCAAATTATAAGAACCATGAAATGTTTTCAACTAAAAAGATTTCTCTTAAAGAATTATTTTCAGAGATTAAAAAAGAGCCACTCCAGGATCAACAATTTTTAATGGTATTCAGCTTGATAAATCCCTTAGTTCTTAGAATGAATTTTGGAGACATTCTGCCGGAAGTTTTGAATTCATGCCTAGCCACGGCTGCACGTGTGGTGAAGATGACAGAACTCAAGAAAATCCTAGTAACTGTTGATAAAAGGATACGTCCGGGGGTACCCGTAAAAAATCTAATAACAACTACATTTCAAGGGGATACCCTTCAACTCACGGATTTGAGAGGGAAAAAAGTGATTCTTGACCGATGGATAGGTAATTGCACCGGCTGTATTGACTTTAAAACTGAATTAATTCAAAAAGGACTCCCTGAAATCAAAAATAGAAATGACATCGTAATATGGAGTGTAGGGAGTGTTGATAGTTATGATCATTGGAAGCGACTACTCCCAACAAACAGTCACCCGGATTTTACATCAACCTGGCTTGACAGGAAGGGCGCTGGAGGTGATTGGGAATGGGAATATAATGCTAGCTACGCTCCCTTCATTATGCTGATTGATGAAAGTGGCAAATTGATATCAAGCACCGTTAGTGAAATTGATATGATATTAACTCTCCTAAAAATTCATTAAAAGAAGTGGGGTGATTCGCCATCACCCTTCCTTCTTTAGCTAGAACTAATTCTTACGTGGGTCAATGGATGTTCCGATACACGTGGAATTATTAAAATAAGTGAAACCGGAGACCGAGCAAGGATTGGGAGCCACCAGAAGACACGTGGTTGGCGAACAAACCCCACCAGTTGTCGGCTTCCGCCAGACTTCTGTCATCAACATTTTAGATGAAGAAGACGCAAACGCGGCACCCAATGCCAGCGTGAAAACAACCATCGACAATAACACTGAAATCTTTTTCATAACATTTTGAAATTAGTTGAGTGGCCTACTCTTTTTTACAGGTTTTCGGCCGATGTCCTGATACCGATCAGTATATCTTTTTTCAAGACAGCGACAATGCATCGCGGTCCCGATGATGCCATATCAATACAAGTATATTCAGCGCTAAAATGGCGATGTTAAAAATCAAATGCTGTTCCCACGAAAGTGCCTCCAGCACACCCCCGCACGAGCACGGTACATGACTGGCAATAGTTAAGATGGCGGCAACATACAAGGTGAAGAACAGCATGAGTACACCGCTGCAATACAACCCAATGATTCGAGTGGTTGGGAAGGTCAATAACATCGCTACCAAAAATTCAACCAATGGAATCAGCCAGGCAACCTCTTGCGCAAAAGTTGGCAGGATGGGCGACAATCCGATTTGCACCACAAATAACGGATACGTCAGCATCTTGGAAGCAGCCGTATAAGCGAAAAGCAAAATCAACAAATACCGGACAATTTCTGATGTGATCACGCGCCCCATATTTCTTTCGTTTGATGATGTGAAAGTAAACCGGGTCGACTGTTTAGTTGATTATCGGAAATTCAACTTCCAACTTACCAAAGGATAAGAAATTACTTACCCCATGTTAAGAACCTTGCTTGCGATGCTCCCGCTTCATGCGACTAAGGGATTGCGGGGTGATGCCCAGAAAGGAAGCGATGTATTCTTGTGAGACTTTTTGCTCGAGTGCTGGAAACTGCTGTAGTAATTTCTGAAACCGTTGCCACATGGTCTTATGCTGAACATCAAACAACCTCGCCTGACTTAACACATAATAGCGGCCAATCACAATGCGATAAAGACGTTGGGCATCCTGAAATGAATCCAGTAACATTTTGAGTGATGTTTGGCTAAGACACCAGACATTACTTTGTTCGGTCAGTTGCACAAACTCTATGGGCGGTACTTTTTCAAAGCAACCGTGCGGATTCAGGATGATATCGCCCGCACCCCAAAAGCTGTGAATTTTCTTTTCACCATCCTCGAATATGTATCCCGCAGCAAAACCTTCCTGAAGTAAATAGACATGTTCCGCTGGCCGGGGTGCTTCAATTAAAAAATGATTTTTCGGTAGCGACAAGTAAGTAGTCTCCTGTTGCAAAGCTGCTTTGAAGGAATCCGTTAGCGGGTAATGATCCGATAAAATACCAAACAACTGCACTACATCCATAAGCCGGCATTTCTGTTTACTCTAAAAAATGAAAGACAACCCTATGGTGTGGGATGAATTAATTTTTTAGGGGGGTTCCAGAACCCCTGCAACTGTTTTGCTCTTGTTGCTATGATTTGTTTTGAGTCATCAAATAGAAAATCATGGCCAGTGCTATTATCACTCCCGAAGACCTTCAGCAATTTAAAATCGACCTGCTGGAAGAGATCCGCAAAATTGTTTTACAACGGCAAACACAACCCGTTCGCAAATGGCTGAAGTCGCATGAAGTAATGCGGCTGTTAACCGTCTCACCAGGAACGCTGCAACACCTCCGGGTAAGCGGGGTATTGCCCTATACCAAAATCGGAGCCGTCATCTTTTACGATTATGACGACATCCAAAAAATGATTGAATCACATAAGTCCTGCAAATCGTTGCGAGCCTATAAACCGTCAAAAAACGGTTTACTCACTAAAGCATTAGAGAAGGCAGGGTATACTAACCATAAACCTGATTCTCAAAAACAGGTCCAGCCCTAAACACCCTCATGGATCACCAATAGAACCGTCAATCCTTTTACAGACATGATGAATCTTCAAAACATGCTTTTGGACATCCTCGCTGCTGACTTCGTAGCATCAGCAAGATGTATTTTCGTATCCGAAAATAATCTTGCCCCGGGAAGACATATCTCAAGCCTGGGGTCGCTGCGGAACTTGCTCCCCCTTCAAAACAAGACTTTCTGATGGCCCGAAGGAAGTCACCATATCCCGAGCAATTGCTCACCCGACATATCCAGACAAAAGTCACTGAAGAGGTGTACCAAAGACTGGATGAGCTTCGTGGCAAAAGCGATTGCCAGACAATCGGTGAACTGGCCCGTAGAATCTTATCCAAGGATAAGATTACGCTTTTTCACAAAGATGCTTCATTAGATGGCCCGATGGAAGAGTTAACCTCCATCCGAAAAGAACTCAAAGCCATCGGTACCAACATCAACCAAATCACCCACAGCTTTCACCTGGCCACCACCGACACCAAAAAAAACTTTCAGGCGTTGCGCATAGTAGAGGAATACAAGAAAGTAGGCCTACGGGTGGACAAACTATTCGAACTCATTACCCAACTCTCCAGAAAATGGTTGCAAAAGTGATCAGCGGCAAAAGCATCCAGGGTGCGCTTAACTATAACGAGAACAAAGTGGAGGAAGGCAAAGCGTCCTGCATGCTGGCCCATAAGTTCGGGGGCGAAGCCTGTGATCTTTCATTCTCAAACAAACTGATTCGATTTCAGAAGCTGATCGGCCGAAACCCAAAAGTCAAAACCAATGCGCTGCACATCTCACTCAACTTTGATGTAACGGAAAAACTGGAAGTCAGGAAACTAAAGGCCATCGCCCAAACCTACATGGAGCGAATCGGTTTTGGAGAACAACCCTATTTAGTTTACCAGCACACGGATGCCGCGCATCCTCACATTCATATTGTGTCCACCCTCATTCGTTCGAACGGAAAAAGAATCGACATCCATAACCTCGGACGTAATCAATCGGAGAAAGCCCGCAAAGAAATTGAAACTGAATTTAATCTCGTTCAGGCAGAAAGTAAATCGAAAAAGAAACCGGAGCTGCAACCCATCGAAGCTTCGAAGGCCATTTACGGCAAATCAGAAACCAAACGTACAATATCCAACACCGTTCGATGGATAACACAGAGATACAAGTACACTTCGTTGCCGGAATTAAATGCAGCTCTGCGTCAATTCAATGTGATTGCGAATAGAGGTAGTGAGGAAACGCAGATGTTCAAAAAGAAAGGGCTTCACTACAGTCTGTTAGATGAAGATGGAAACAAAGTTGGCATCCCCATCAAAGCTAGTGCGATCTACGGCAAGCCTACGCTCGTTTGGTTGGAAAAGCAATTCAAACTGAACGAAGCATTGCGACAACCCTACAAAGATTCTTTAAAGAAATCGATTGATCGAATCTTAAAAACTCCCTCTCCCCCGGAGAGGGCTGGGGTGAGGCGAGATGAAGCTTTCAAAAAATCATTGGCAGCAAATAACATCTTCGCCCTCTTCCGGCAAAACGAAGCAGGTATCATCTACGGAATCACCTTCGTGGACAATACTAATAAAGTAGTATTCAACGGCAGCGACCTCGGAAAAGATTACAGCGCGAAAGCAATACTTGAAAGAATAAACGCCAGCAGCCCAACGGGTTCCGGTGGTGAAACAACGTCAGGTTCAGATTCGCAGAATGAATTTGAAGCAAGCGATTCGCTAGGCATAGGAGAAGTAATAGCAGATTTAACCGAAGCCAAACAATTCGATTACTCTTTACCCGATGCCCTGAAGCGCAAACGCAAAAAGAAAAAACGGAAAGGTTTTTCACAATAAAATAATCTGTCCTAAAACACCTTCTCCTTTGGAGAAGGTGGCCGAAGGCCGGATGAGGTGAGAATAAACACAATAAAAAAGATTAAGGCAATAAAAATATGTTTTACAAACCCTCTTCTCTTCTGGAGAAGGGCTGGGGATGAGGCCATGGCACACACAGGCGAAAACGAACAAGCACTCCGCAGCATCATCGACTTCCTTCGATGGATGAGTGTCATTCTTTTGCTGATCCATTTCTATTATTTCTGTCATCCAACCTGGCAACAATGGCAACTGACATGGGTATGGGTGGATAAAATTCTATTGGCGCTTAAACCTACTGGATTTTACAACGGCTTCTTACCATCAAAGGGAATGATTGCCCTTATGCTGACCATCTCACTAATCGGGGCGCGGGGCAAAAAGAGTGAGAAGGTTAATATGAAGTTGTTAGTTGCGATAATTTGTAGTGGTCTATTATTTTTTTTCCTGAGCCATTTGATCTTTCAGTTATTCAGAGTCACTCATTTTATCGTAATCATTTATATCACACTCACGTCAGCAGGATACTTGCTGATGCTGGCAGGCGGTACCTGGCTCTCGCGGTTGCTTTGGATAAAATTCAAGCGCGACATCTTCAACAAAGAGAACGAATCGTTCCCGCAGGAAGAACGCCTAATCGAAAATGAGTTTTCCATCAACCTCCCTGCCTCGTACAACCTGAAAGGTAAAGTTCGAAGAAGTTGGATCAATGTCATCAATCCCTTTCGCTCCCTGCTCGTTATCGGAACACCCGGTGCCGGTAAATCGTATTTCGTGATCCGCCACATTATCACGCAGCATCTGCGCAAAGGATTTACCATGTTCATCTATGATTTTAAGTTCGATGACCTTTCTCGGATTGCCTACAACTCGCTGCTACGCAACGGCCAATACTTTAAAATCAAACCCAACTTCTATGTCATCAACTTTGAAGACTTGTCGCGCTCGCACCGATGCAATCCGCTCGACCCGGTCACGATGGACGACATCACAGATGCCACCGAATCATCGCGCACGATCATGCTTGGCCTGAATCGTGACTGGATCAAAAAGCAAGGCGACTTCTTCGTGGAGTCACCCATCAACTTTGTCACCGCCATCATCTGGTTTCTGCGCAAGCATGAAAATGGAAAATTCTGCACGTTGCCGCATGTGATCGAATTAATGCAGTTGGAGTATCCGGTTCTCTTCAAACTCCTGCGCTCCGAGCCCGAAATTGAAGTTCTCATCAATCCTTTTGAGTCCGCCTTCCGCAACGAAGCCATGGAACAACTCGAAGGTCAGATTGCCAGCGCGAAGATTGGCATGGCTCGGCTGTCTTCGCCACAACTCTATTATGTATTGTCAGGCAATGATTTTACACTCGACATCAACAACCCAAACGACCCGAAGATTGTGTGTATGGGCAACAATCCGCAGAAGCAACAAATCTATGGTGCAGTGCTTTCGTTATATATAAGTCGCGTCATCAAACTGGTCAATAAGAAAAACCAACTCAAAAGCAGCTTGGTGTTCGATGAGTTCCCGACCATTTACTTCAATGGCATTGATAGCCTGATTGCAACTGCACGTTCCAACAAAGTGGCGACCACGCTGGCCGTGCAAGACTATAGCCAGTTGAAAAAGGATTACGGCCGCGAACAAGCCGAAGTAATCATGAACATAGTAGGCAACGTCATCAGCGGTCAGGTAGTAGGAGAAACATCAAAATTGCTTTCCGAAAGGTTCGGCAAAATCGTACAGGAGCGCGAAAGCATCTCCATCAATGCTGCAGATACTTCTTTCAGCCGCTCTACGCAACTCGAAGCGGCTATTCCACCTTCCAAGATTGCGTCACTATCATCGGGTGAATTTGTAGGCACGGTAGCAGACGACCCGCAACAAAAGATCGAACTCAAAACCTTTCATGCCGAAATCATCAACGACCACGCGGCCATTAAGAACGAAGAAAGTAAATACCAACCGATTCCGGCTATCCGCACCATTACACAAGAAGAAATTCAAAAAAACTACTTCCGCATCAAAGACGACATACAGGAAATTATTGAAGATAAACTCGATTAACATGAAACAAACAGATCAAGCCTATAAGCAACAGTTGAGTGACCTCTACCGAAAACTGGAAGTCATTCAACGCGACCAAACCAGCCTGCTTTTGCAAGCGGTGGCTTCTTACGAGTTGGTGAAAGAAGTGACAGGCGTAGTCTCAAGGAACAGGAATATTCAAGGGGATGCGAATTTCAACAAAGTCGTCTATCCGAAGTTTTTATCCTTGCTGATTTACTATCGCCATGTAGTCGTTCTCTTTTCAGGCGAACCTCTCAACAGACGTGAACAAATCAGTTGCCTTAAAGAACTTCGAAAAAAATTAGAGGCATTTCGTCAGGAGCACCGCGAACTCATTCAATATTGCCGCTCTGGTGCTACGGATCGCGATGCGTTTTACTTCGGGGTCAATGCCCATCAAGTTCTGCTCCCCGAAGAAAGTCCGGTATATGTTTGGTCAAAGTACCTGGCAAGTCAAAAGTTAAACGACTTGATCGAGGTAGAGATTGGCAGACGCAAGGTAGTAGTGGATAACAATGACCTAGTGTGGACAGCTCCCAAAACGAACCTGATTGAATTGCTGTACGCACTTCACGCAACAAACGTATTTAACGATGGCAAAGCGGGTGTAAAGCAACTGGCAGAGGCATTCGAAAAAATATTTCAAGTAAACCTCGGCAATTACTACCGTGTCTTTCAAGACATCCGCCAACGTAAAATCAACCAAACCGTCTTCCTCGACCAACTCAAAGAGAAATTTATGCATCGCATACACGAACTGGAATAACAAGCGCCCAATGCCTAATTCCCAACCCCCTATGCAAAATACTTTAGACCAATTCCCTTCTCCTTTGGAGAAGGTGGCCGAAGGCCGGATGAGGTCATTTCATATCTCACGTCTTATGTCTCACATCTAACATCTATTTATGCTCGACATCCCCAACCTCCATCTTCCCATCGCTGCCGTGATCCTCACGCAGTTAAATGATTTATCACCCAACCGTAAACACGAAGTACTCGAAGGTCAAACCGAAGAAGACTTTGTAAGCGACCGCGTGGACATCTTCCTCGAAGAACTCGACAGTGCACTGCTGGCGAGTTACGGGGAAATGGGTGCAAAGGAAATTGCCTTGAAGGCCTGCTTAGACGGAATTACCGATGAATAGTGGTGCAAGAAGACAAGCATACGAGAGTGTAATCAAAACACTAAAACAACTCGGCTCCGAAGAGGCTGTTGAGTTAACGGCATTCACAGGCTTTGGTGCGTTAAAGGAAATTTTGCTACCGCTGGATGATAAGACTTCGTGGACGGACGAAGACCTGCGCATGGAACCGCTCGTAAAAGAATTCCATCAAACGTTAAAAGAAAAATTTCCAGAGAGGTATGAACATATTCTCGCAAGCTTGCGAAATTCAACCCTATCATCATTCTATACACCCAATTTCATCACTCAACCCGTGGTGGAAGCCATTAAAGAAAATTCGATAGGGATACGTGCCATTCTCGAACCATCGGCAGGTACTGGAAATTTTATTGAACCGCTAAAAAAACATTTTTCACAAGCAGCCATCACGGCCATTGAGAAAGATCAATTGACGGCACGATTCCTACAACGATTATATCCCGACATAGAAGCACTCCATTCCGGTTATGAAGATTTTCCAAATCGAAAATTTGATTTGGTCATCAGTAATATTCCCTTCGGCAACGTAAGCGTGTTTGACGATGCCATGTTTCGCGAGGCCGTTCCGGTTAAAATTAAATCCACTACCCGTATTCACAATTATTTTTTCGTCAAGTCACTCGACAACCTGAAAGAGGAAGGCCTGTTAGCATTCATCACCACCAACGGAGTGGCGGATAGTCCTGCTAACCAGGAGATCCGTGAGTACCTGATGAAGAAGGCGGAGTTGATTACTGCCATTCGATTACCAAACTCTGCCTTTGAATCTGCAGGTACATCTCCGGTAACGGACATCATAGTATTACGAAAGAATACCACCAAGAAAAATCTGAGTCCACACGAGCGCGAATTCATCACCACAGAAAAAATTCCGATACCCGATGACAAAGGACTTTCCGTGGAAGTAAACATCAACACCTATTTTAAAAACCGCCCAGAACAAATCTTGGGCGGACTTCGAGCGGGTGGTCAATACCGGGGTGATGCATTAGATGTAGAGCCATTTCAATCATGGACTGAGAAAGAACTCTCCAATGCAATTCGAAATGGTTTGGCAAAATCCTTAATGCCCAATTCCCAATCCTTACGAAACATAGAGCATCCCGACCCTGGACCGCGAGACCTTGGTCGCCAGGACGATGTTCCAATAGTAACACTACCATCCGATCATCCCGACTATGACCTCCTCAAACCAGGCAACTTATTAATCCACAAAGGCAAAGTAGCGACCATCGAACTGCAAGGCTCAGATCGAGTCATCACTCCCATGGATACCATCAAAGATGTGGAGCGTACCTACATGTTATCGGGTATTCGAAATACACTCAATCGGCTCGTGCGAGCGGAACAAAGCAACGCGGAGTTGGAAATGACTAAGTATCGCGAAGAATTGAATAGCCAATACGAATTTTTCACATTTCGATACGGCAACATCAACAGTATTCCCAACCGCAAGCTCTGTCTGTTCGATGCCGAAGGATTTAAACTTTTGGCGCTCGAAAAGCAAGTCAATAGTCATTATGTAAAGGCGGACATATTCACGCAACAAGTCAATAATAAACAAGCTGTTGTCACGCGACCAGATTCTTTAAAAGATGCCTTACTCATGTCGCTCAATGCTCACAACGGTGTCAACATTGCGTATATAGCAAGTCTGATGGTCAAAGAACACAAGGAGGTAATCCGCGAAGGGTTGGATGAAGAATTGATTTTTAGAGACCTCGGATCGAACCCCGAACCATTTGTAACCAAAGATAAATTTCTGAGCGGCAACATTGTTCAAAAACTAACCATCTTCGAACACCTGCAACAAATCCCGCAAGAACGAAACAAGTATCTTGATCTAACGGATGCAGATATTGAAAAACACCTTGAACGACTTCGTGAAGTGCAGCCTGTATTCCTCAAGCGTGAACTCATTGACATCAACATTGGGGAACGTTGGATACCCAACCAAATTTATGAATCCTTTGCCAGCGACTTGTTCAAAGAGTTCACGGAAGTAAAGTACATCGAATCGACCGATACTTTTTTGGTTAACATCAAAGGTTACAGCAACGAAGAAAGTATCACCTACTCCGCCACCACTCACAATGGAAAAATTGGCGGCAGCAAGATCATGGAACACGCCATGGCCGACACCCAGCCTTACTTGCAAATAAAGATTTCGGACAATCCACCGCAATACAAGCCGGACCTTGATGGCATGAAGAACGTGGAAATGAAAATCCGCGAAATAAAAGAAGCGTTTGAAAAATTTATCAACGACAACCCGCAGGTTGCTCAACAAATTGAAACCATCTATAACCGCGACATCAATAATTCCGTCAGGCGTGAGTACGATGGCTCGCACCTGCACCTGAAAGGCCTTGCTCATTTCTCACCACGCGCGTACCAGAAGGATGCCGTCTGGATGTTGTTGCAACAGGACGGTGGCATTATCGATCACAAAGTAGGGGCGGGAAAAACACTCGTCATCATTTCGGCTGCCATGGAAATGCGCAGGCTGGGTCTGGCACAAAAACCTTTAATCATCTGTATGAAGGCCAACGTGGCAGATGTCGCCAAAGATTTTCGCAAAGCCTATCCGGAAGCAAACATTCTTGCACCCGATCCGCAAAAGGATTTCACCAAGCAAAACCGCCAGCGCATTTTCGCCAGCATCGTGGCCAACGATTGGGATGCTGTCATCATCACGCACGATATGTTCATGGCCATTCCACAGTCGAACGAAATCAAAAAAGAAATCCTCGAACAGGAACTTAATAACTTGAATGATGACCTGAAGGCCGTATCTGAAAATCGTTCGCTTTCTAAACGGGTGTTGAAAGGTCTTGAAAGCCGCAAGCAAAACCTGAGTGTGCGCCTGATGATGACCGAAGCGACCATCAAACGCGATAAGTTTAGTTATAACTTCGAAAAACTTGGCTTCGATCACATCTTCGTGGACGAAAGCCAGGAGTTCAAAAATTTACACTTCACCACACGTCATCAACAAGTGGCAGGCCTGGGTGATCCTTCGGGTAGCCAACGCGCTCTTAATCTGGAGCTGGCCATTCGCACCATTCAAAAGAAAAAAGGTGGCGATCGCGGGGCAACCTTTTCATCTGGCACTACGATCAGCAATAGTTTAGTAGAGTTGTATCTGCTCTTTAAGTACTTGCGGCCCAATAAACTCGCTGAACTCAAAATCAACTCATTCGATGCCTGGGCCAAGATGTACGCACGCAAATCTGCTACGTATGAGTTCTCCGTGACCAACGAACTGAAGATGAAAGAACGCTATCGCGAATTCATCAAAGTACCGGAACTCGCCCGCTTCTATGCAGAGATCACGCACGTAGTGAATGACCACAACCTGAGAATCGACAAGCCCGAGGTAAGCCACGAAGTCATCAACATGGAGCCTACCGAATCGCAACAAACCTACACCCAAAAGCTCATCAACTTCACTAAAACCAAAGACCCAGCTTACGTGGATCTGGCATTGAGTAAAGAAGAGATGAATGCCTTCATGCTCATCGCCACCAACCTCGCCAAGAAGATGAGCATCGACATGCGTTTGATCAACGCGGTCAACTACGGATTTGAAGAAGAGGGCAAGATCGGCAAGCTCTGCAAAACGGTGGCGGATGAATACAACGACAGTAAGCCCTATCGCGGAACACAACTTGTATTCAGTGACCTCGGCACTCCAACCGGAAGCAGCTATAATATCTATCAGGAGATCAAGCGGGTGCTGGTGGAGCAACACGACATTGACCCGGTACAGATTCAGTTTATTCACGACCACGACTCACGGGCGAAAAAAGAACAACTCTTTAAACAGGTAAATGCCGGAGAGGTGCGGGTCTTAATCGGAAGTACAAAAAAATTGGGTACCGGTGTAAATGTTCAAGAGCGGGTGATTGCACTCCATCATCTCGACATCCCGTGGCGACCCAGCGACTTTGAACAACGCACCGGCCGGGGCGGGCGACAGGGGAACCGGATGGCGAAAGAACACCGGAATAACGTAGTGAGAAACTATGTGTATGCCGTGAATAGAACGCTTGATGCCTATCAGTTCAACATCCTCTCCAACAAACAAAAGTTTATCAACCAAATCAAACATAGTTCCATCGACCAACGCAAAATTGACGAAGGTGCGTTTGATCAGGATGGCGGTATGAACTTTGGCGAGTATGTGGCTCTGCTCAGTGGCAATACCGACTTATTGGAGAAGGTGCGACTGGAGAAAAAGGTAGCTGACCTCGAACGAACGTATCAGGTATTTTTAAAACGCAAATCCGAAGCGGAGTTTTATACAACCCTGACCAAACGGGAAAAAGCAGACAAAGAAAACGCGCTTACCAAATTAGAAATGGATGCAAAGTCACTGCAACCTCACGACCTTGAAAAACTACCAGTATTCATCAACGGCAAAGCCATTGAAGATAAAAAGGAAGCAGGTCAATTGCTGTTGGATGTGGTGCAACAACTGAAGCATAGCCGCGAAGATTTTCAACTAGCTTCAATTCTTGACTTCAAACTTCACTATCACGGGGCGCAACAAAAAGTATTCGTCATCGGCCCAAGCGGTATGATCTACAACTATGCGGAAGGCAAACTCAACGACAACAGTGCACTGGCCGGACGGTATATCATTGACTCCATCAAGCGCATCCCCAAAGTAATCGAGACCACCCGCGAAAGCATCGAAGCCTGCAACAAGAAGATTGCCACCTACGATCAGGAACTGAAAGCCGAGTTCAAAGACAAACACCTCATCACCGAAATGAAAACCAAAATCGACCAGTTAACCGTGAAATTGGAGAAGGCATTTTCAGCGAAGGAAGAACTTCCCCTGAAGGAGAATGCCGAAAAGAAGACCACAAAAAAACGCTCTGGAGTGCGAATTTAGGCGCATTTACGAACATTAAAATAGTGGTGTTTTAGGTAGTTTGGATACCAATAAGTGCATAATTTTAAAGACACGCTTCTCTAGAAGCTTCAATTCATTAAAAAAGTACTTCAAAGACCGCACCTGGCAATACCGCGCACAGCTTGATAGCGATAACAATATCTACCAAAGTGTTAAATCTAAGCTCCTTTCAGGTTTACGAATTTAAGTTTATATTCGCACTGTACTACTGATTCCGTAGTGAATAGCGAATAGTAAATAAATGAAAGAACCGACAATTGCATACAATTATTTAGAAGACTATTTGACTGAAATCCGATCTCAGGGCAGGTATGCCTTCACTTGGGAGGAAATCAAAGACAAATTCAGCCTATCTGACAAGGCCTTGAATCAGAATCTGTACAGGTTAAAATCAAAAAATAAAGTTGCTCAAGTCAGGAAGGAGTTTTATGCCATCATTACTCCGGAGTACATGCGGCAGGGAATGCTACCTCCTTCATTGTTCATAGACGACATGATGAAATCTCTGAAAAGGCGGTACTATATCGGACTGATCTCCGCAGCCGCTCTTTATGGGGCGGCTCACCAACAACCAATGGAGTATTTTGTTGTGACGGAAAGACCTGCGCTAAGGGCTATTAAGAATAAGAAGCTCAAGATTAATTTCTTTGTAAAAAAGGAATGGTCAGATGAAGATGTTATTCAAAAGAGAACAGATGCTGGATATATAAATGTATCCAGTCCTGAATTAACAGCACTTGATCTGCTTTACTACCTGGAAACTATCGGACTAAATAGAGCACTCACCATACTTCAGGAATTGTCAGCAGAAATAAAAGTTACAAACCTTGTTAAGGTAGCAAAGCGATACCCTCAAACAGTAGCCATTCAACGGCTTGGTTACTTACTTGATAAAGAATTGCACAATCATAAATTTGCAGAGCCTCTTTTGAAAGTGTTAAATGACAGAAGGTATTTTCCATTATCGCTGTCGCTGAGTAAAAACAGTGAAGGTGAAATTGATTCACAATGGAAAGTGATTAAAAACACAACCCTTGAAAGCGACTTATGATACCAAGGCGATACATAGAAGAATGGAAATCAAATGCACCCTGGCCAGAAAATTCGCAAGTTGAACAGGATTTAGTAATTGAAAGAGCTTTGGTAGAATTATTCAGCGATGAATTGATCCGCTCACACCTGGCATTCAGAGGGGGCACAGCATTACATAAGCTATTCTTAAAACCGCAAGCCAGATATTCAGAAGACATTGACCTGGTACAAATTTCAGACGGAGCTATCGGTCCGGTGTTAAAGCGTATTCGTGAGAAACTAAGTTTTCTTGGAACGAAAAGAACTGTAAATCAAAAAGAACATAACAATACCATTGTCTATCGCTTTGATTCCGAGATACCCCCGGTCATCAATATGCGATTAAAAATAGAGATCAATTGCCGAGAACATTTTAATGTGCTGGGCTTAAAGGAAATTCCTTTATCTGTAAAAAACACTTGGTTCTCTGGGGACTGCATCATTCAATCCTACGAAATAGAAGAACTGCTTGGAACCAAGCTAAGGGCATTGTATCAACGCAAAAAAGGACGAGATTTGTTTGACTTGTACTGGGCTTTTGTAAATCATCAAATTGATAGCGATAAACTGATACGTTGCTATAAACAGTACATGAGTTCTTCCGTTGATCAGCCTCCTTCACAGAAACTTTTTCTGATGAATATGGAAGAAAAAATGACGGACAAAGAATTCACAGACGACATACACGTGATTCTACGCCCTGGCATTGAGTATGAAAACGAAAAAGCTTACCAAATTGTAAAGACCGAACTGTTAGAGAGAATTTAAAATGAGTAAGGAATTTTCTAAACTTAAATTGCCTAAGGGCTGGATTGAAATCGAGATTTCTCAAATTTTAGATTTCGAATATGGGAAAAGCTTACCTGGTACAGATAGAGTAAGCGGTGACTTTCCTGTTTACGGATCAAATGGAGTTGTTGATAATCACAACAAATACTTAGTTGAAGGACCTGTTATAATAGTTGGAAGAAAAGGTACAGTTGGATCGGTGCACTATAGCATGAGCAATTGCTGGCCGATCGATACCACTTATTTTATAAGGCCAATTAAGGCCTTGAATTTTCTGTTCGTTTATTACTTACTTAAACAATTGAATCTTGAAAGTTTAGACAAATCAACTACTATTCCTGGGTTAAATAGAAACCATGTCTATTCTCTACGAATACTTCTACCTCCCGTGGAAGAGCAAGGGAGAATTGTAGCTAAACTAGAAGAATTATTAAGTGAATTAGACAATAGCATTACTAGCCTAAAACGGGCACAAAGCCTACTTAAGGCCTATCAACAGGATTTATTAAATCATGCATTTGAAGGAAGGCTTACCGAGGAGTGGAGAAAGCTAAATATGGTAGTGCCTACTAACATGCTTCTTAAACAAATTAATACATCACGTCAACTACTGCATAAACAGAAATTAATTTCTTGGCAAGAACAAGTGCTTCAATGGAAGAAGAAAAGAAAAGGTAGCAGGCCAAATAAACCAAAAGCAATAAAGGAATTATTGCCTTTGAGTGAAAACGAGTTAAGGCTAATGCAAAAAATACCACGTGAATGGTCATGGGCAAGGCTGGATGATTTTGCCGATATAATCGGAGGCGTGACCAAAGGAAAAAAATATGAGGGTAAGAAAGTAATTAATGTTCCTTATTTAAGGGTAGCAAATGTTCAAGACGGTTTTTTAAACCTGAATGAAGTTAAGCACATTAAAATTACTCCTGACGAAACAGACAAATATAAGCTTGAATATGGTGATATACTTTATACAGAAGGTGGTGATAAAGATAAGTTAGGAAGGGGAACTATGTGGAAAAATGAAATAAACAACTGTATTCATCAGAATCACATTTTCAGAGCGAGGGTAATTTCTCATGAGATTAACCCAGCATACTGCGCAATGTATTCAAGATCAAGGTATGCGAAAAATTATTTCTTTAGCAAGGCCAAACAGACAACGAATCTTGCGTCCATAAATATGACTGTTCTTTCAAACTTGCCATTTCCCTTAGCGACTAAGGCAGAACAAGATGTCATAGTGGAATTAATTGAATCAAAGACTTCTCTAATTCAGTATCTTGAAAATGCAATAATTAAGAGCTTTGAGCAAGCAAGGATTCTTAAACAGAGTATTCTAAGAAAAGCATTTGAAGGTAAACTTGTGGACCAAGATCCCTTAGATGAACCAGTTTCAGATTTAATGCTGCGTATTAAATCTGAAAAGGCGCTTTTTACAATTAATGAAAAAACTATGAGAAAAGAGACTCGCACTAAAAAAGTAAGCACAAAGGGAAAATCAATTTTAGAAGTCTTAAAATCTTCTAAAAAACCGTTGTCTGCTAAAGCGGTATGGGAACAGAGCAAGCATAAAGATGACATAGAAGGCTTCTATTCAGAATTGAAGAAGGTGCAAAGCAAAGTAGTTGAGATTAAAAGGGGAATTTTATCCTTAGCCAATGCGAATAGATAAAGTACATATTAAATCTCGGTTTAAGAATCTTGAGGATTTCAAGATTGATATTGACGAGAAAGCAATGGAAACCGTTCTGCTCGGTTTAAATGCAACTGGAAAGTCTAATTTCTTGGAGGCTTTGGTAATCATATTCAGAGACCTCGATTTAGTTTTTAACTATAAAAAGAAACAGGCACCGCCATTTGATTTTTTGATTCAGTATGAGTGCAGAGCTAATATCATTGAGGTGACTTTTGAGAATGGAAAATACTCATTTAATGTAAACGGAAAGGAAAGCAAAGCAGAGGTCACTAAGAATATAGATCAATATTTACCGAAGCATGTTTTTATATACTATTCCGGAATAAGTGATCGCCTTCAGGGGCTTTACATACCTCATCAAAAGTTCTATTACGAACAGATTATCCTACCAGGAGCAAAACTTGAGCATTTTGATTCAATTAGGAGAATCTTTTTAGTGCAAAATATACATGCAAGCTTTGCACTGATTGCATTTTATATGTTTCAAGATCAATCCTCAGAGACGTTACAATTTTTAAAAGAAGAATTGAATATTGTGGACTTTGGCTCCGCCTTATTTATGTTGAAAGAGCCGGAGTGGGCGAGAAATCGAAAAAACAAAGATCATTTTTGGGGGGCAAAAGGATTAGTTCGAAAATTTTTAGATGACCTTCTTATGTACTCTTATGCCCCAATAGAGCATAAGGCCAGGGTTGATGTTAGTTACAAGAAATCCGAAACGCAAAATCGGATATACCTTTACATTAAGGACCGTAAGACCTTTCAGGATTTGGTCGACAAAAAGTACAGCAATAAGATAGAATTATTTAATGCCTTAGAGAGTATTCATATTTCTGATTTATTACATGACGTAAAAATACGTGTTTCAAAGGAGAACGTTGACGGAGAATTATCAATGAGTGAACTGAGTGAGGGGGAAAAACAATTGTTGACAGTTTTGGGGCTACTGAAATTCACAAAAGATGACGAATCATTAATATTACTCGATGAACCTGATACTCATCTGAATCCTGTATGGAAGTGGAAGTACCTTGATTATTTAGATAAGGTGGTAAGTCGTCAAGAGAATACTCAAATTATCTTTTGTTCTCATGATCCGCTAGTAATAGGGAACCTGAAGAAAAATCAAGTGCAGATATTTAAAAAGACCTCACAAGGAAATACTGAAGCGGTGAATCCTTTTGTAAGTCCAAGAGAAATGAGTGTATCAAAAATTTTGACAAGTGAATTATTCGGTATTCCATCATTAATGAGCAAAAAGCTCGAAGACCTATTAAATACAAAAAGACACCTTCAAGCTAAGTTGGCAAAAGGAGAATTAGAAGAATCAGATCGAGTAAAATTTGAGAGACTAAAAAAGTACTTTGACCAAATTGGGTTCAATGACGAAACTATTGATACTCGATATAATAAATATTTACAATTAACGAGCGAAAGGGGTGAGTTTACAAATAGAAAATACTCCAAAGAAGAAGAAATAGAATTGGATCGAATTGCCAAGGAAGTACTAGACGAAATTCAAAAGGAAGAAGCTGACGAAGCATGAGACACATTGACATTAGCAAACTAGAGCAGGCTGCTTTGGATATTGGATGGAGTGCAGTTCGTCAAACTCATATGGATGCGCTACAAAACTTATCAGAGGATGAGCGGAAGGCGTATATCACGGGTCACAATGATTGGAACCTCTTTCAACCAGCAATGCTGTCCTTATCTCACAATAAGTGTTGGTATTCAGAGGCTCCAATCGGTAATAGTGATTTTGAAATAGATCATTTTAGACCTAAGAACCGGGCAAAGAATCATGACGGAAACGACACCAAGGTCAACGGCTATTGGTGGAAAGCATATGATTGGGATAATTATCGTTTGACGGGAGCTTTAGCTAACAAGAGGCGAAGAGATAGATTGGGTGAAGGTGTTGAAGTACAAGGAAAAGGTATCTATTTCCCTTTAGATCTAACTGCGGGAAGTATTGCCGCAGACGGAGCCTCAATCAATTGTGAAGTCCCGATGCTTTTAGACCCTACTGATGACTATGATGTTACGTTATTGTCATTTGATGAAAGAGGTGAACCGATTCCCTCTACCGAGGATGATTATGAAATGGAAAGAGTCAAACAATCCATTCTTTATTATCACTTGGACTTAGAGCAGTTGAATAAGGAAAGAAAAATAGCTTGGGATGATTCTGTAATAGAAATAAAAGATGCAAAACAAGCGATTGATGACTCTCCAAATGAAGCTGCTAAAAGGTTATTGATGAAAAAGTGTTTTAAGAAATTAAAAAATTATGTAACGAATCAGGATCGGGCTTATACATCAGTTGTAAAAGCCTGCATTTTAGTTTATTCCGAATTAGATGGTTATGGCTGGTTAAAGAACTTGGTTAGAACATTATGACGACAAATTCATTAGTGCAGAAAATATGGTCATTCTGTGATACACTCAGAGATGATGGTTTAGGCTATAACGACTACCTGGAACAACTTACCTATTTACTGTTCCTTAAAATGGCAGATGAAAATAGTAGTAAGTATAACCTTCCATCAGTTTGTGATTGGAAAAGTCTGCTTAATAATAAAGGTGGAACTTTGCAGGATCAGTACGAGCGAATTTTAAGAACATTAGCGGAATCGGGAGGAATGCTTAAGAAGATTTTTTCTGGTGCGCAAAATAAAATCCATGATTCAGCTAAGCTCAAAAAACTTATCAGTTTGATTGATGAGGAAAACTGGACATCTACTCAAACGGACATTAAAGGCGAGATTTATGAATCTCTACTTCAAAAAAATGCGGAGAATAGTGGAGCCGGTCAATACTTCACACCACGGGCGGTAATCAAAACTATGGTTGAGTGCATCCAGCCCACTCCTGAGGAAACTATCTCAGATCCGTCTTGCGGAACCGGGGGCTTCTTTCTCGGTGCATTGGAATATCTAAACTCCCTACCGCGCTTAACGGCTAAACAAAAAAGGATAATTCGATTTGATACTTTTCAGGGTTGGGAAATCGAAACATCTACGGCTCGCTTGTGTCTCATGAATCTCTATTTACATGGCATTGGGGATTTAAAGAAAACTCCAGATATTCATGTAACAGACAGTCTCAAAGCCTCAATTGACAGAAAGGTAAACATAGTTTTAGCCAACCCTCCCTTTGGAAAAAGTAGTAGCGATGTTCCTACTACAGATGAAAAGCAAGCAGATAAAGAAGGATACTTTTTGCGAAAGGATTTTTGGGTTACTACGAGTAACAAACAGTTAGCTTTTTTGCAGCATATTGTGAATATGCTTCGTGAAGATGGTCGTGCCGCAATAGTCTTACCAGACAATGTGTTGTTTGAAGGTGGCGCAGGAGAAGTTATCAGAAGGGAGCTTCTGAAAAGGGTTAACCTACACACGATATTGAGACTTCCTACTGGGATTTTCTACGCCCAAGGTGTAAAATCAAATGTTCTATTTTTTGAAAACAGAAAGCAGACCAAAAATCCAAATACAAAGGTGGTTTGGGTTTATGATTACAGGACAAACATTAGGCACACCCCGAAAAAGAGTCCCCTACGTTTTGAGCATCTTAATGATTTTGTGAAATGCTATAATCCTTCGAATATAAATAAACGAAAAGAAACTTGGAGTACTAAAAACCCAGAAGGCCGCTGGAAAAAATACAGCTACGAGGATATCCTCTCTCGTGATAAAACTAGCTTAGATATATTTTGGCTTAAAGATGATAGCTTAATTGATTTGGATAATTTGCCAGAGCCTGATGCTCTAATTTTAGAGATTATTGATAACATTGAGAGTGCCCTGGTAAATTTCAAGACGATAAGGGATTCAATCAACTAGAAATCTAACGTGTGAAATCAATAACTTCCAATCTTCACGATGTGTTCTATTCGAATCTCGATAGTTCAAATGAGATTTTCCTCATTTCTCCTTTTATTTGTTTGAATGTAGCCAAAACCATTCTTGAAAGTAAGGGGAATAGGTCAGTCAGACTATTGACTAGGTTTGATCTGAATGATTTTAGTAGTGGCGTCTCAAGTATTTTAGCTTTGGAAGTACTTCACAGCGGTGGTGTTGTTATAAGAGGTCTTTGTAAGCTACACGCAAAGACGTACTTGTTTGATAGGAAAGCTGTAATAACTTCATCTGCAAACCTCACAAATGGTGGTTTTTTTAATAATTATGAACATGGGATTTTGTTCGATGATCCCACCACAATAGATGAAGCATATCGCTATTTCTTAAAGCTATGGTCTTATGGTAAATCATTTCAACTCTCAGATGCTGCCTCCTGGAAGAAAATAATTCAACAAGAAAAGGATAGCTCAAGCAATAAAAAAGAACTCCCAGATTATGGAGGGATATTTAATTCAGAGATAGTTACGCATCAATCATTTGTAAAATGGTTAGGAACAGCGAGTGACAGGGCTTCATTAGACACTGATATTCACCTACTCTTGGAGGAAGCGGGATGCAATTATGCTGTGTGTTTCTCTCATCATCCAAACCGATATAAAGACGGAGATCAGATTTTTATTTCAATAATGACTGACACGCGTGATTACGCAATTTTCGGTCGTGCAAGAGCTTATGCGCATGTAAGAGGTCGGGATGAAGCGACAGACGAAGATAAGGATAATGTAGGCTGGAAGAAGAAATGGCAGTATTACATCAGAATCTATGATGTCGAATTTTTAAGTGGAGACCTACATGGCTGTCCATTTCTATACAACGACATTGTCAATAACCTTGATTACGACTCATTTCAATCAACACAAGATAGATACTTGCTAGGTGAAGATGACATAAATACAAAAAGCGCACTTGGCCAAAAACAAGATGTTAGACTTACTACATTAGCTTCTGTTCTTTTGAACCAGAAGTTTGATAAGGCAAAGGCTAGTAAGGGATTAATCTCTCCTCAAATCCTTAATCAGCTTTTTAATGGCAATACTATATTGGGACTCAAGTAGTTCATGACCTAAAATATTATTTCCAGTTATCCGATTTTGATTGAAGACACCAACCTTACATCCCTGTATTCCAATTTATAAATGTCAATTCCCATACATGATTCTTTAATGGCAGGTAAATAGTGTTCATTAAAATCAACGCCTACATAAATATTCTCAATACAGTTTTCAATACTACAGAATTCTGTTTCCTTATTGTCACTAAAATAGACTGCCCGATATTCCTGTTCTGAGGCCCATTCCTGATTCTTCGTAAAGAATCATTAGTGGCCATTAAAAATATTTAAAACGTTCTTTGAAATCTTGATTTACAAGGGTTTAGGCTCTTAAAATGACGGTGACGACTTGAGCCGTAGATTCGAGAAAAATCGAATTTATGTACTCTGGCAAATATGTTTTCTCTCAGATAAGTCTCTATTTGCCCACGCGGATATTTGACCGTTGCGTGAACCGTTACACAGGAAACCGATATGTGAAACATTTCACGTGTTGGAACCAGCTGATGTGTATGATGTTCGGTCAACTCTGTGGACGAGATAGTCTTCGGGATCTGCTCGTTAGCATAATCCCGCACAAGGCAAAGTTCTACCATTTAGGTTTTGGAAAAAGTGTGACTAGGTCAAACCTGCAACTTGCAAACGAGCAAAGGGACTACAGGATCTTTG
>JABFSO010000133.1 GCA_013140555.1 Cyclobacteriaceae bacterium
CGAATTGGTGATGCGTGTAAACGGCACCTCGTTGCGGGCGAATGCATTGACAGCATCATCATACACATTAAAATCAAACTGCGCATCCAGCATGCCGGTGTTTACATAACTATTAACCAACTCGCGACTGCCATACGTTTCGCCAATCTGATAAATCGGGCGCTTTACTTTTGATTTCACTTTCTTCGACAGCTCGCGCCAGAAGAGTAAATCAATGTGTTTCGATGCATCGTGGCGGAAGCCATCCAATTCATATTTCTCGAGCCAATACATCGCAGAGTCCGTCATTGGGCCTACCACTTCCGGCTTGCGCAAATCGAGTGTAGGCATGAACACATCAAACCAGGTTGTCAAACGCTGATCGTCCCAGCGCTCCGTGTTGATCGTGCCATCGGGTAAATAAAGCGGTGTAAACCATTCCGGTTTCAATTTCACCAGCGGGTGTTCTTTGTGTACGTGATGCGCCACATAATCCAAAATCACATTGATGTTTTGTTTGTGTGCTTCCGCCAATAGTTCTTCCAACTCTGCTTTCGTGCCAAACCGATAGTCAATTTGTTGCAGCGACACCGGCCAGTAGCCATGATAACCTGAGAAGGTAGTTGCGGGATCTTTGTATTTTCCATACGCGCCTTTCGGGTTTTGTGAGATAGGAGAGAGCCACAAGGTGTTGATGCCCAGCTTCTGAAAGTATCCGTCTTTGAGTTTCTGCGTTACTCCGGCAATATCACCACCATAATAGTTTGCTTTCGGTAAGATGGTAGGATCTTTCACCGGCTCATCATTGGTCGGATTTCCGTTTTGGAAACGATCGATCATCATAAAATAAAGCACCTGCGCTTCTTTATCCTGTCGCGTGAGTTGTGAGGCATTCTGTACCACTTCACCTTTTTGTAAAGGAATCAGCACATCGTTGGAGATGCCTTCGTCATTGGCGGCCCATACGCGAATAAAACTTCTGTCTTCTTCTTTGGCTTGTGCCGGAATGGTGATGGTTAACTCCTGATCGGTTTGTTGAAGAAACTTTCCTTCCAGCAAAAAGTTTTTCCAATAGACAGTCACTTCCTTGGCGGGATGCGTGAGCGCTACGGTAATCGTGGAGGGTGTAAAACTTTTGGAGATCACTTGCACCACCTTGGCGGGATCGGGGCGGGGTATCCGCAACAGCGAATTGTATTTGCCCATGCCATTGTCCATGGAATCTTTGGCTGCAGGATCACGCACTTCTTTGCCATCAATGACAAAGAGATACTGGTAATTGCCGGGAGTTAACCACAGCGATAACTCAAACTGATCGCCCGCTTTGGTGAAGATGGATGAGTTTGCATTCCACGCGTTGAATTCGCCTTTCGTTTTTACTTCCGTGGCGATGCCGCGATAGGTGAAGCGCACATTCGTCTTGTTCACTTTTTGTAAAGGAATGCCATACGCTTGTCCGTGATTCCAAACGTTCATCGTGCCGATTTTGGAAGTCATCGTGCCAAACACTTTTACTTCTACCTGATTGCGTGTCAGCGACAACCCGCTTGGCAAACTAACCGAGTCAATCGCAGCTACATTCAGCACATAATCTTCCAGATTCACCACCGTAGTATCCGGCTGAATGAGAATCGGTGAAGCCTGACCCGTGATCAACGCTTCATCGGTAAACCTTACCGCTGGTGGCGGATCACAAGATGTTATCAGCAAACCAACGACAACGGTACTAATGATTCCAGCGAATGAAAATTTTAGTGTTGGCATAGAGGGTAGTGACAAAAGGTAAATTGATTTTCGGACCTTCCGGAGGCGTGCCTACCGGATCGTAATGTTTCATCGGATTGATGAAACGATACTCCTTCCACTCCAGTGGCTGAGCAGCTCCATTGACCCACACGTTCTGCAAAGAAGAAAATCCGTGGAAATAGATTTTCGCTTTCTTGTACGGTGTTTGGTACGAACCATCCTGTTCGTGAATCACCAACTCTTGTTCTTGTGCAGCATACGCTATCTTCCGTTTCGCGAAAGCGCCATTTTCATAATCGAATGAAATACCATCGTCTTCATACAAGGTGAAGTCGTTGTTGGTGTCTCCTTTATACAAATGAATCTCTAAGGTATCTCCGGTATCTTGTGTGGTGATGCCGGCTTTCTCGCGCATCGGAACGATGGAAGAACCTTTCACATACACAGGTAGTCGATCGATCGGTGTTTCCACAATCATTTCCTGGTTGCCATTGTAGGCTTGATCGGTGAGTAAATCATACCAGTTGCCTTGCGGCAGATATACTTTCACAAAATCTTTGCTGCTTTCTACCGGAGCAACCATCAACGCGGGTCCGAACAAATATTGATTATGAAATTGGTGATCGTAAATTTTTTCATCGAAGGTGTAAGGGATGGCCAGACTTCGGTTGATTGGCATACCTGTTTTCGCTGCATCGTGAAACAACGAATAGAGGTACGGCAGCAAGCGGTAGCGCAGCTTCATGTAGTTGCGCGAAATTTCTTCTACCTTTTCGCCATACGCCCACGGCTCGGAGTCGCGGGTGTTGATCATGGTGTGGCCACGGAAGAAAGGAGAGAAGGCACCAATACACAACCAGCGTGCAAAGAGTTTTTCATCCGCATTGCCTACAAAACCACCTATGTCATATCCGGTAAACGCCATTCCCGAAAGGCCCATGCTATTCACCAGACGAACGCCCGCCATCATGTGGCCATCATAAGCAACGTTATCTCCCGTCCACACAGCAGCATAG
>JABFSO010000404.1 GCA_013140555.1 Cyclobacteriaceae bacterium
AAAGACAAATAAAACAAGTCAGCCACTCAAGTAAAAAGGTTACAATCGCCCCAGTTTGCTATAATGCGGCACTCACGTGCGCCCGTAGCTCAGCTGGATAGAGTGTCGGTTTCCGAAGCCGAAGGTCCCGCGTTCGAATCGCGGCGGGCGCACCATGACTTATTACCCTTCCAGCGGAAGTACTTACTAACCACAATACCTCGTGCCTTGTTTGTGCCTATTTCGTGCCCAAGCTGTGCCCAACAAATCCAAGCTTTTAACCAAACCACTCCAAACCGACCGTTAGTGTCTCGTGCCTTAAGTAATTCGTTTTTACAAACTTATCCTCAAATTTAAGATTTGGTATCTGGTATATATTCCAAAAGATCTTCGACATTACAACCAAGATAGGTGCAGAGTTTATTCATTGTATCTAAATCAATTCGTGTTGCTGTTTCATCATATAACAGAGTAATTGTATTGCGATGCACGCCTAAATCCCTTGCAACATCAGCAACTCTCAATTTTTTCTCCCCCATTAGGCGGGATAAATGGCACTTAATCAAAGAAACCTCGCAATAACTTCACTTTAAATGAAATAAATGTTTACAGAATGATATTAATACATCTATAATGTCATTAAGGATGAAATTTCTTCATGACAAATGTTTAAATTTCATTTTACTTTAATTTTTTATAAAAGGATCTAAATATGTTGCAGTCACAAACTTTTTTGACTACCGAACAACTTTCTGAGCGTATTAAATACGACCCCAGAACAATTCGAAACGAACTGAAAGACAGCGTTTTATTGGAAGGAATACATTACATTCGCCCATTCGGACGAAGAAAAATTCTATACATATGGGAAAGGATTGAAAAAGACATGGTGAAGAGCTACACGAATATAACAGCGATACCTATGGCAAATGGAGGATTGTGTCATGGGTAGCATTCGATTGAGGCCAGACAGCGGCAATCTATTCTTTGACTTTAATTACTTAGGGAAAAGGTATCATTAGGTAGTCTTGTCTTGTAACTTATGAAATTACACTTGATGAATCGAAGCGACAAAAAGCAGTAAATGCAAAATTTGTCGGTGATAAATTTAAGGCAGATAAAAACGGAGCAACCTCTGACATAGTTACTATATTTTTAATCTTGGGGTTTGTTGCTGTCGTTGTTTTTGTAATTTATGACTTATCGCAACATCACGGATCAACTTTTCAGGCAACCGTTTATAAGTCCATTTCTGAACGCAATTACAAAAAAACTGACTTCCGATGTGAGGGTAAAACCTACTGCTCAGAAATGACATCATGTAAAGAAGCGATGTTTTACCAAGAAAACTGTAGTGGTACTAGAATGGATGGGGATAACGATGGCATTCCATGTGAGCAACAATGGTGTAATTAAGTAAGCAATGTATTTATAGCCCCCCGTGTTACATGAACGGGGGAAGTGATAATAGGGATAATAAATTTCAAAGGCTTCCATAAATGAAAAATCTAAAAAAATTAGCTATAGCAACGATACTGCTTATAACTGCTTGTAGTGAGAGCAAAATGCCAGATCCTGTAAATAAGGGGGTAAATAAAATTAAGGAAGTCATTACTGGAAACCCCTTGCCAGAAAATGACGTTGCTAGCGTAATAAAAAATCATACATATGAAGATGTTTTGACTTTAGCCGAAAATGGAAATCAAAAAGCTAAATATATTCTTGCTATAGCGTACCAAGACGGAATCGGTGTTCCGAAGAACCTGAAACTTGCTGAAACTTGGGCTTTAAGAGGTGCGAATCAAGGAAATCCATCGTTACAATTTTTGACCGGAATGTTACATTGGGATAGATCACAGAACCCAAGAGACCTATTAGAATTTAAGCGAAATATTGTATTGTCTTATATGTGGTTGAGTCTTTCTGCAGCACAAGGACATGAACCAGGCATTAAATGGTTAAATAAGTTAGAAAACACCATGAAAACCGACCCAGAGTTAATCGAGAATGCCCAGAAATTGGCCGCTGAATGGCGTTCTTGCAATGATAAAAGTTGTTGGAACAATGAACCCGAGGTGACCTGGTAAATGTATAGCCAGAAAAAGGAATTATGATAATCACAGAAGCTTTACTCAATCAGCTTGGACTAATCATTGGTTTGATAGGCTCGATTATGCTCGCATTTTCTGGAATAACTGGAGTTATCTCAAAAAATGGTTCAATCATATTTACAGGGCTTGACCCAATGGAGTCGTCTGATACGAACGAGAGAAAAGTCCGCAAAACTCATCGCAGAAATAAGATTTACACACCTATTGGATGGTTTATGATTGCTATATCTTTTTTATTACAATTTATTGCTACCCTTTACGGTTAATCATTAAGGTCATCTAATAACCTTTCAAAAGTAACCCTTGCAGTCTGACAAGATCTAATTTCTAAGTTATTAAAATAGTTATAATCCAGTTCTCAGATTCGTTCCTGTTGGTGAGCCAATCAAGGCACTAAAACAACCTCAACCCAGTGCCCAGATTCATCATCTCGAGCGCACCATATTTGACAAGATAAGCCAAGATAGTGATTACTAACTTGGCTTTTTTGCGGCCCATTCATGGCCCATCTATAGCCCACTTCTAGCCCAAGTTTTTCAGTTACTTTCCTAACCATCTAAAATTGACCTTTAGTGTTTGGCCCATGAAAATTAATTAGCCTTACCTAATTCAGTTACTCCAGAAAAGAACGCTACTTTAAGTT
>JABFSO010000283.1 GCA_013140555.1 Cyclobacteriaceae bacterium
GAAAAAAGATGATACACACCGCATGGCTGAGGCTAACAAAGCCTTCTCTCATTTCAGATTCTAAAATTAAATCTCACAATTCATATTTAACTCATACATCGACTAAATGGCACGGGATTTAAGATTTACAAGAAACATTGGTATCGCTGCGCACATTGATGCTGGTAAAACCACTACCACTGAGCGTATTCTATACTATGCGGGTGTAAACCACAAGATTGGTGAAGTGCACGAAGGTGCAGCTACCATGGACTGGATGGCACAAGAGCAAGAGCGTGGTATCACGATTACTTCAGCGGCTACTACAGTACACTGGAAATACCGCAAAAACGAATATCACGTTAATATCATCGATACACCCGGCCACGTAGACTTTACTGTGGAGGTGAACCGCTCTTTGCGTGTGTTGGATGGTCTCGTGTTCTTGTTTAGTTCGGTTGATGGTGTTGAGCCTCAATCAGAAACTAACTGGCGCTTGGCTGACAACTACAAAGTTGCTCGTATCGGTTTCGTAAATAAAATGGACCGTTCAGGTGCAGACTTCTTAGGGGTTTGTAACCAAGTAAAAGAAAAATTAGGTAGCAAGGCTGTTGCATTACAATTGCCGATCGGTGCTGAAGATAACTTCAAAGGTGTAGTTGACTTGATCAACAACCGTGGTATCATCTGGAATGAGCATGATAAAGGAATGACCTTCCAAGAAGTGCCAATCCCTGAAGATATGAAAGCAGAAGCTCACGAGTACCGTGAGAAACTGCTCGAGGCAGTTGCGGAATACGATGAGACGTTGATCGAGAAGTTTTTTGATGATCCGAATTCCATTACAGAAGCAGAAATACTAACCGCATTGCGTAAAGCTGTTATTGACATGAAAATCGTACCAATGGTGTGCGGTTCTTCATTCAAGAACAAAGGTGTTCAAACCATGTTGGATTATGTGATGGAGTTACTTCCTTCACCACTGGATAAAGATGTGATCATCGGTACTAACCCTGACACAGAAGAGCCAGTAGAAATCAGACCGAGTGAGTCAGAACCATTTGTAGGCCTTGCCTTCAAAATTGCAACCGATCCATTTGTAGGTCGCTTGTGTTTTGTTCGTGCATATTCAGGTGTTTTGGAATCAGGATCTTATATTCATAACACAAGATCTGGTCAAAAAGAGCGTATCTCTCGTGTATTCCAAATGCACGCCAATAAGCAAAACCAGATTGAGCGTTTGCCCGCTGGTGATATTGGTGCCGTAGTTGGTTTTAAGGACATTAAGACTGGTGATACACTTTGCGATGAAAAACGCCTAGTGATATTAGAGTCAATGGTATTCCCTGAGCCAGTTATCGGTTATGCTATTGAGCCTAAGAAGCAAGTGGATGCTGATAAATTGGGTATGGCCATCGCAAAGTTGGTTGAAGAAGATCCTACACTTCGTGTGAATACAGATCACGAAACAGGTCAAACGATTTTGCGCGGAATGGGAGAATTGCACTTGGAGATCATCATTGATCGCTTAAAGCGCGAATTCAAAGTGGAGATTAACCAAGGTGCTCCTCAGGTTGCTTACAAAGAAGCTTTGACGAAGTCAGTTGAGCATAAAGAAGTTTACAAGAAGCAAACCGGTGGTCGTGGTAAGTTTGCCGATATCGTATTCGAAATCGGGCCACGTGAACTTGGCCCTGAAGATAAGCCAGGTCTTGAGTTTGTGAATGACATCGTAGGTGGGGTGATCCCTCGTGAATTCATCCCGGCCATTCAAAAAGGCTTCGAGCAATCCATGAATAACGGTCCTTTGGCTGGTTATCCAATAGACTCAATGACGGTTCGTTTGTTCCATGGTTCTTACCATGATGTGGACTCCGACTCATTATCATTTGAATTGGCAGCTCGTATTGGTTTCAAAGAAGCAGCCAGCAAGTGCGGTCCACAATTGTTGGAACCAATCATGGGTGTTGAGGTGATCTCTCCAGATGAGTACACGGGTTCTGTAACCGGTGACTTGAACCGTAGAAGAGGTATCATGAAAGGAATGGATACACGTGGTGGTGCGCAAGTAATTAAGGCAGATGTACCGTTGAAAGAACTTTTCGGTTATATCACTGACTTGAGAACGTTGACTTCAGGTCGTGCTTCGGCTAACTTGACATTCTCTCACTATTCACCAGTTCCTAGAAACTTGGCTGAGAAAGTAATTGAAGAAGTAAAAGGGGCCCTTGCCGCGAAATAAATTTTAACCAGAAAACATCTAAAAGACGTTTAGATATGAGCCAAAAAATCAGAATTAAATTGAAGTCATACGACCATAACTTGGTTGATAAATCTTCAGAGAAAATTGTTCGCGCGGTAAAAGCAACCGGAGCTGTGGTAAGTGGACCTATTCCATTGCCTACTGAGAAGGAGAAATTTACTGTATTGCGTTCTCCACACGTAAACAAAAAAGCACGTGAGCAATTCCAATTGTGCACATACAAGCGTGTAGTAGATATCTACTCAAGCAGCACTAAAACCATCGATGCATTGATGAAGTTGGAACTTCCTTCTGGCGTTGATGTAATCATTAAGTAATCGTATCAAATAATTAGAATAAACATCCTGATGAACAGTCAGGATGTTTTTTTTGTACCCTTCACTAAACCTATTATGGCACTACTTGAAAAATCCTTGTTTGTAAAGAAGTCAAAAATACCTGGTGCCGGACGCGGATTGTTTACGAAAGTAGCTATTGCCAAAGGCACACGTATCGTGGAGTACAAGGGCAAGGTAGTAACTTGGAAAGAAGTAGAGAAAATGGCGGATGACCGTAACGGTTACGTTTTCTTTTTCAATAGCAAGTATTGTATCGATGCTTGGCAAACCACGAAGTCGGTGGCGCAATTTGCGAATGATGCGATGGGTATCACCCGTATCGAAGGTTTGCGCAATAACTGTGAATATGTAACTGAAAAGAAGCGATGCTTTATCGAGGCATCAAAAGATATACCAGCCGGAGGCGAGATATTTGTGGGCTATGGTGCGGAATACTGGCAAGTGATTCGCTATAACATCCGGTTAGAGCAGAAAAACCGCGAGAAAGAAGGGAAGAAGGCAACCGGAAAAGAGTTGCCCCACCACAAAGCGAATAAGCGTTCTGTAAAGAAGTAGGCCTTATTGTTTAGAGCCTATTTCCTTTGCACGCTCGATGGTTTCATTCATCAGCTCTTTTACTTTTTTAATTTTTTCCATTTCCGATTCAAGATAAGCACGTGCTTTTTCCTGATCCACAGAGTCGGGTAGAGGGCGGAAAGTGTGCATCCAATCCATCATGGATCGATCGGCTGAATCGAGTTGAGCAATTACTTGTTCCAATTCCTGCTTCTTATCCGCAGCTATATCGGTAGTAGCAGCGATTTTATCCTGCAGCTGTTTCTTGAGTTGGTAGATGTCTTCTACCCGAGGCATGATTTCATCGTGAATATCCATTACCTGATCGTACAATGCACTGTTTGGATTGTCACCGGTACTCGCATCACTCGCGTGATGTTCGTGTTTTCCGGATTGATTACAAGAAGCCAAAGCAATGGCTACAATGAAAATGATGTAAGTTAGTTTCATAGCGGTTGGATCAATTTGATTCACCTAAAGGTAACGGATTTATGCACATCACTCAATTTTGGTACTAACTAACAAGGGTTAGTTTTTGATTTTTTTGTGTTAAAAATGCTGCGCTTCTTTTGATGATTGATATTTTTTGTTTTCCTTCGAAGAACAATAGAAGACCAATGAACAATAAGCGATTTTATTTTAGCTTTTACTTTTATCCAGCCCAACCGGGACTAGATAGAGAATCGCTTTGTTAAGACATAAAAACAAAAGAAACTCAGAAAAGTCCCGGTGAAAACTGGGACTTTTCATTTTTACCCCGTGCTACATAGGTATTTTAAATGTAGCGACAGTGAATTGAAGTAAACCGAAGTAGCATAACCATTGAATGAGTAAGAAGAAAAAAATTAAAGTCGCCATACAAGGCATCGCCACCAGCTTTCATGAAGTAGCGGCACTGACCTACTTTCAAGAACCAATTGAAACGGTAGAATGCTTGTCGTTTCATGCGCTTTGCGAATCGCTCAAGAATGATGAATCCGACTTTGCCATGATGGCCATTGAAAATTCTATTGCAGGAAGCATTTTGCCTAACTACTTTTTATTGCAGGAATATCACTTCTCTATTATTGGTGAAGTGTACTTGCCCATTCATATGCACCTGCTTGCATTGCCGGGTGTGAAACTGAGTGATATTAAATGTGTGGAGTCGCATCCGATGGCGATACGGCAATGCAATGATTTTTTGTTTCGGTTGAAAAACATTGAAATCCGCGAAAGCGATGATACAGCTGTTTCGGCACGGAAGGTAAAAGAGAAAAAATTAACCGATACGGCAGCGATTGCCAATGAGTATGCAGCTAAAAAATTTGGTTTGCAGATTTTGGAAAAGCGTATTGAAACGAATAAGAAAAACTTCACTCGCTTTCTGGTGCTAACAAAAGGAAGAGAAACAGCCAAGGATAGTAACAAAGCCTCGTTGTGTTTTGAAGTGGCAAACGAAGTAGGAAGCTTGGCTGAAGCGTTGATGACATTGAAGAAGAATCAAATTAACCTCACGAAGATTCAATCGATACCGATTGTTGGAAAACCCAGTGAGTACTCCATTCACATTGATGTAGAGTGGAAGCGCAGAAAAAGTTATGACACAGCTATTCAGGAAGTGCTGCGACAAGTCAGAAACCTGAATGTGTTGGGAGAATACAAGAAAGCGAAGATTGAATACAAGTAGATTTAAGTTAAAAGTTGAAAGTGCTAAGTAAAAAGTTTGAAGTGTAAGACAAATGATAGAAACAGCGAATCGGATTAAGAATGTAGAAGAATACTACTTCAGCAAAAAGCTGGCGGAAGTGCGAAGCATTGACACACCGGAGTGGCGGATAATTAATTTGGGTATTGGCAGTCCGGATCAGATGCCGGCAGCTAACGCCATTGATGCGTTGATAGCCTCAGCTAAAAATCCGGCCAATCACGGCTATCAGAATTACAAAGGCATTCCGCAACTGCGAAAGGGCATTGCTGATTTTTATCAAAACACATATGGAGTAAAGCTCAACACCGAAACGGAGATACTTCCGCTGATGGGATCGAAGGAAGGAATCATGCACATCATGATGGCATTTGTCAATGAAGGAGATGAAGTATTGATTCCAGATCCTGGTTATCCTACCTATGCTTCGGTGGCGAAATTAGTTGGCGCCAAGACGAACACCTATGCGATGAAAGAAGAACTGGGATGGGGCATTGACATCGAAGAATTACGCAAGCGCGATTTGTCTAAAGTGAAAGTGATGTGGGTTAATTTTCCACACATGCCTACAGGTCGCATTGCCTCGCGAGATGAACTAAAAGAATTGGTTGACTTGGCTCGCAAGCATCAATTTTTGATTGTGAATGATAATCCGTACTCGCTGATATTAAATGAGCATCCACTTTCTATTTTAAGTATTGAAGGCGCAGCAGAAGTTGCATTGGAGTTGAACTCGCTGAGCAAGTCGCATAACATGGCGGGCTGGCGCATTGGTTGGGTGGCAGGCAACGCTCAGTATATTGACGCGGTGCTCCGTGTGAAGAGCAACATGGATTCAGGCATGTTTTTAGGATTGCAACATGCAGCCGTGGAAGCTTTGCTAAGTGGAACCGAATGGTTCACACAACTCAACTCGATTTATCAAAAGCGCAAAGATGCCGCCTGTCGTATTTTAGATGAACTCGGGTGTACGTATTCGAAAGAGCAATCGGGATTGTTTGTGTGGGCAAAGGCACCGGCACACATCCAGGATGTAGAAAAATGGATTGATGAAATTTTATACGGTACGCATGTTTTCATTACACCCGGATTTATTTTCGGTGAGGCCGGACGAAAGCATATTCGAATTTCGCTTTGTGCGACCGAAGAAAAATTGAATGAAGCGCGCGAGCGAATTCAAAATTTTATACTATCTCAAGTTTCAAGTCACACTACTAAAGTCTCCTTATGAAAGTAACGGTGATCGGTTTGGGATTGATTGGAGGTTCGCTTGCGATGGATTTGCGTAAGCACAAATTGGCTACCGATTTGATTGGTGTTGACTTTAATCAGGCACATGCGCAGCAAGCAGTAGAGCTGGGTTTGGTGGACCGCATTTTGCCGGAAGACAAAGCACTGGCAGAATCGGATGTGGTGTTG
This sequence comes from Cyclobacteriaceae bacterium, assembly GCA_013140555.1. GTDB lineage: Bacteria > Bacteroidota > Bacteroidia > Cytophagales > Cyclobacteriaceae > ELB16-189. Next base: position 6,242 of record JABFSO010000283.1, read on the forward strand.
TTGACGATTCCGGTGAATGCCATTGGTGCTTTACTGCCCACGATTCTGGATCAGATTGGTAAGAATACGGTAGTAATCGATACGGGCAGTACAAAGGGATTAATTTGTAAATCAGTTTCAGGTCATGCGCGAAGAAATCAGTTTGTAGCGGCACATCCGATTTCGGGAACAGAAAACTCAGGCCCCACGGCTGCGCTGGAAGGTTTGTTTGTGGGCAAAACAAATATTATTTGTGAGCATGAGAAATCTTCTGACCAGTCTTTGAAGATTGCACAAAGTATTTTTGATGCGGTGGGATTAAAAACCATTTTCATGGAAGCCGAGGAGCACGATAAACATGTGGCGTATGTTTCGCACTTGTCGCACGTGAGTTCTTTTTTATTGGGACAAACGGTGTTAGATATTGAAAAAGATGAGAAGAATATTTTTGATTTGGCGGGTAGTGGTTTTGCCTCGACTGTACGCCTCGCTAAAAGTTCGCCAGCGATGTGGGCACCCATCTTTGAGCAGAACTCAGAATATTTGAGTCAAGCGCTACTGGAGTATATTATGCACCTGCAGAAATTTCATTATCATCTGATGAAGAAAGACTCGAAGGAGTTGATGAAAACACTTACGAATGCGAATGGAATTAGGAGAGTGTTGGAGAAGAAGTAAGTTGACAGTTGACAACGGGGCAGTTGACAAAGTTGAGGGGCGGATTGAAAAGTAGGCAGTAAGCAGAAAGCAGTAGGCGGTGAGTGAGTTGACAATTGACAATAGGCAGTTGACAAAGTTGAAGATCGCCAAAAAGAAGAATAGGATTATTGAAATGAATTTTAAATATTAACATAACAATTGGATCGTATGAAAAAAGGATTGGAACTTGAATCGATAGCTGGTTTTTTGAATGTGAAGAAACCGATCATTATCAGTGGCCCTTGCAGCGCTGAAACAGAAGAGCAGATGGTGGCTACGGCTAAACAAATTGCTGCCACCGGAAAGGTGCATGCATTGCGTGCGGGCATCTGGAAGCCACGTACTCGCCCCGGACAATACGAAGGTGCGGGTGATGTTGGTTTGAACTGGTTGATGACTGCCAAGAAAGAAACTGGTTTGCCGGTAACAACAGAAGTAGCGAATGCTGCGCATGTGGAAGCATGTCTGAAGGCCGGTGTCGATATTTTGTGGGTGGGTGCGCGTACAACGGTGAATCCATTTTCTGTTCAAGAGATTGCGGATTCGTTGAAGGGTGTAGATATTCCGGTGATGGTGAAGAATCCTGTGAATCCTGATTTGGAATTATGGATTGGTGCGCTGGAGCGACTGAACAAAGCGGGCATCAAGAAGATGGCGGCTATTCATCGTGGGTTTTCCTCATTCGAAAAAGGTCCTTTCCGCAATTTACCGATGTGGGATTTGGCGATTGAATTGAAGACACGTTTTCCGGAGTTGGAAATTATTTGCGACCCAAGTCATATTTCGGGTAACAGAGACTTGATTGCTTTTGTATCGCAGAAGGCGTTGGATTTGGATATGGCGGGTTTGATGATTGAAAGTCATATCAACCCGGATGCAGCATGGAGCGATGCGAAACAACAAGTAACACCAGCTGTGTTAGGAAAAATTCTGACTGAACTGGTGGTGAGAACGAGTAGCAGCGAAAACAAAACCTTTAAAGATACACTGAGCGTGTTGCGTGAGCAGATTGACCAACTCGATGATGAGATTATGCAGAAGATGGCTTCGCGCATGAAAATTTCCGAGAAGATTGGCCAATACAAAAAAGACAATAACGTAACAATTTTGCAGGTGAATCGCTGGGAAGAAATTATCAAAACGCGTGTGACGTTGGGTAAGGCGATGGGCTTGGAAGAAGGATTTATGCGTGACCTGTTGCGTTTGGTACACCATGAGTCGATACAAGTGCAGACCAAGGTGATGAACCAGGTAGAAGAGAAAGTTTAGCCAATCCGTTGACAAACGACAATTGACAGTTGACAAAATTTTAATGAGATGAGAAGCTTACGAATTAAGATAGGGCTATTATCAATTATACTTTTATCAACTGTCAATTTATTGTTCGGTCAATCCAGTGAGAAAGAATACTTGTTGGGAAGATTTGATGAAACGAAAGATACACGCTTTGTCCGATTGAGCGATACCTATGCCAAAGGAAGTGCCGTAGGTAAGTATTTACGAAAAGAAACGTATGAGGCATTTGTAAAAATGGCAGAAGCTGCCAAAAAAGACGGAGTGAATCTTTTCATTATTTCTGCTACTCGCAATTATGAATCACAGAAAACGATTTGGGAAAACAAGTGGGAGGGACGCACATTGGTGGAAGGCAAAAACCTGACTACCATCTCTGACTTGACCGAGCGAGCGCGAATGATTTTATTGTATAGTTCTATGCCGGGAACATCTCGTCATCACTGGGGAACAGATATGGATTTGAATGCGCTGGAGAATTCATATTTTGAATCGGGTGAAGGTCTGAAAATTTATCAGTGGTTGGTTGCTCACGCGGCCGAATACGGATTTTGCCAACCTTACACATCGAAGGAGCAAGGCCGCACGGGCTATGAAGAAGAAAAGTGGCACTGGTCGTATTTACCACTTTCCAGTGAATTGCTGAAGAAGTATGTGAGGACTGTTCGCTACGCGGACATTAAAGGTTTTAAAGGAAGCGAAGTTGCCAAATCGATCAAGGCCATAGATAAATACGTGCAAGGTGTTAGCTGCAAATAATTTCTGTTTTTCTATTTCTCGCGGGCGCTTCAGCGCCTTGCCGATCCATCTGCTTTTTGTTTTTTTTCTTTCGGTGCTCAGTTCATGTGCTCAACCTAAGAAAGAATACACATTGATCATTCGCAATGGAATGATTTGCGATGGATCCGGCAACAAACCATATCAAGGAGATGTAGCTATTCAGGGTGATACCCTGGCCGCGATGGGTATCACCCTGAATAGCTA
>JABFSO010000291.1 GCA_013140555.1 Cyclobacteriaceae bacterium
CATTGAAGATGTTATTCAGGATCAAAGGATTTTCATTCTCTAAAGGAATAATAAAAGCATCAGGATTACTCTTGTTTGTTTCTGGCTTCACGCTTGCGGAACCACGTAGCAATTTTCTAAGAACTACTGATAAGAGGTAACCGATAATACCACCAAACAAAGCGCTAAGCAATACCGGACCAGGTCGTGTAGGAATCAGGTCATTGCTTCCTATGCTCCGAAGGTAAACTAGATTTACAATTAAGATACTATACCAGATAAGGGGAAGCCTGATAAAAATTAGAAATAAGGCTGGGTATTTATTGATAAGGTTTTTAATAAAATTCATCTCTCAAATGTTTTGTTGTGATTTCTTGATTTTTCTTTGTCGGGTCTTTCATGACGTTGTTTGCTACCTGATTTGCCTCTCATCATTCCAAATTTTTCCATTGCATCAGCATATTCATTTTGAAGCTGAATCAGTTTCTTAGGGCTACCAACATAAGGCTCCATAGTCAATCGACCATCATCAGTCAATGGTACAACTACTGCATGAATATGCGCTGATTCCTCGTCCCTATGTAGGCTGAACGCAACTATGTTATCCTTGCCATGAATTCCTTCAATAAACTCTCGATTAGCTCTAATCCAATCTTTAAATAATTCAGAGCTGGTTTCAATCTCATGCATCTTCCTATTGTCGCTGGTGAGGATATATTCTAATGCTTTGACCGCATCTTTACGAATTGCTTTAGTCAATTTGTATCCGTCTGAGATTCGATTATTTACTCTTTTAGATAAAGAATTATTCCTGGCATGGTTTGTCCACTCATCTTGAGAATGAGCTCGGCCTTGGTTATCCCAATGAAGATTCTCATTGACTCTTGATTCATCCGCATTAACCGGAACATAGGTATCGCCCTCGGCATCCACGCGATCAATGTGTCTTCCAATGCCACTAAAAGATTTCAACTTTTGAACTCTTAGTATTGCGTAGCTCATATTGTGCTATTAAATTTATTTGCTGTAGGCCAAGTTATCCGAGGCTAAGTTATCCGAGCGTACATAGTCGTAGGCTGCTGTAGGATTGTTTTCAATCCGCTTCCAACGAAGGTTTGCGCCTCGCAAACCGTAGTTGGTACTGTTTGCAAGAGATTCTTATATTGGCTGAGGACTAGCTTCGGCATTGCGATTACCATTAAAATCTATCTAGAAAATACCGCCTGTCTGTGTCTCCATCAGGGCTTTATCAATACTATCGCCAAGTGATTGCCTCGTTATGCTTTCAAAAGTCATCCAAAAAATTTCCTCAGAATTGCGAAATGAGTTGTTAAGAGTGACCAGCTTCCACCCACGCGAAGCCATAAAATTGACTACCCCGTTTACATTGGAAAACTTTCTATAACTGATTCCAGTCAGTTCATAGAAGCAAACAGGATCATGCCCCGGATAAGTAATTGTCGGTGATACCGATTCACCCCGCTCTTCATAAATTACCTTCTCTCCTCTCGTCCGTACAAACACGGTTGCATATTGATTCATAAAACCTTCGGGGTTTTTTGAATCCCTACGGCTAATTTCGTGTTGTTCTATTTGTCCGAGATTGGATTGTTGGATTGCGTTTCTCTCTTGATTACAAGAGAAAAGAAAAATCACGCCTAACATAAGCGCAGTTTTTCGAAGATTTATGCAAATGTTCATGTCTTGGTTTATTGCGTTTCGTTCCATTTTATAAAAAAGATTATAGGTTTAATATTAGAGTCCTCTACTCCGAGAGCAGTGTATAATTCATCAAGCGACCGTTTTTCTGTTTTAATGAATTCAAGGGCAATAGCAGCAATTTCATCAGCTAATGGAAGTTTCGAATTATTCTTAACCTTCAATGGCTTTGATTTTTTTGCTTTGCCTCTTACATCTTGTTTTGAGATTTTAGCCTTGCCTTTCAATATCTCATTCTTTAGCACTGGGTTGTCTTTTCCAATAATTTCAACACCAGCCGCAAATTCTGCGTCTCTCTTAATTGTAGCCTCACTCACTCCGTACTCCTTGGCAAGTTCAGCTGCTGTTGACTCGTAAGACTTTAGATCATTTTGATCTGAAGTTAGATCAGTCCTTTTTCCTTGAGATTTTTCTTTAAGATAGCGCAACCCCCGAAAGTAGCTCTGTTGCGAAGGTGTGAGATTCCTTCTGCCAAGCTGGTTTTTAATCATCCACGCTCGCACATCATCATCATCTTTAAAATCAACTTTTTTGAAAGGAAAATCAAGATTGTGCTTTTGACATATTGAAAAACGATTATGCCCATCTACTAAAACAAAATGCTGATCAACTGGCCAAATAATAAGCGGGTCACGAATACCCTCTTTTAGAACATTTGCCTCTAACTGGTCGAGCTCTTCTGGTGTAAGTGGCGGGATCAAGGCTTTAAAATCTTCGCGCACAGTGATCCGTTCTTTCACAGATGATTCATCTGAATATTTGCTAGCCAAAGCACCACCTAAAAGATTTGAGAAGTCTTTGGTCATACTAATATTTCTTTTGCGAGGTTCATATAATCTGTTGCACCAAAGCTTTCGGGGTTGTAAGCAAATATGTCCTTACGATAAGCACTTGCCTCGGCTAATGATACGTTTTGACGTATGGTTGTTGCAAATACCTTCTCTTTAAAAGTCTCCCTTAGTTTATTGCTTATGTCTTTACTTATCCTCGTGTGATTTGTTTGAGTTAGCAACAAGCCAGCAACTACTATTTTGTTGTTCAGTTTTTCTCTCACACTTGTTATTAAGTTGTATACCGTATCAAGCCCTTTTAAGGCGAGGAATTGAGCCTGCACTGTAATTATTACTCCCGTGGATGCGATCAATGCATTTTGAGTAAAAATACCTAGTGAGGGAGGGCAATCAATCAATACAAAATCGTAATCGTCTTTCAGACGATCCAACATAGATTTAAGAACAAAGTAGCTATCAATGTTGGAATACATGCCTGGCTCAACAGCAGAGAGATCCAAGGAGGCCGGTACCAAATGAAATGAATCGCTGATTTTCTTAACGGGAAGCTGTTGAAGCTTCCGTTCAAAAACCTCAGATATAGTCTCACTTTCATCTTCTATTCCAAGCGATTGTGATAAATTAGCTTGAGGGTCCAAATCAATCAATAATAACCTTTGGCCTAGCATGTTCAGAGCCTTTGCTAAATTGATTGATGTCGTTGTTTTACCTGTACCCCCCTTATGGTTTAAGATTGAAATGATGTTTGTCATATTGATTTCAGGTTTAAAAAGTGAAATATTTTTCTTTGTACTTTCTGTAGAAATTGTCCACAGCTTCATTGGGCAAGTCTGATTGATTTCGAAGTCGCAATACATAGGCGTTAAGATCAATCATGTTAATGAACCTTTTTTTTGATAGATCGAATGGATCCTGCTTAGGCGCGCGTGTCCTTACTTCCAGTTCGTTAGAGATTGCACCAGCGTTCAGCCCTTTTCTCATAAGTGAATAGAGCCGATTGATAAAGGATACTAGCTTCTTATTGTCTAACCACTTTGTATTAATCCAATCCGGACATTCATAATACAAGTTGATAATTGGATCAAGATTATCGCCATTTCTGCGATAGTACTCGATCCTATCCAAAGGCGTAATCTTCCTAGTAGTTTCCTTATCTAAGTATCCATTCTTCAGGTCTCTTAATATCCAATTTGTTAGCAAATCAATTTTGTCGTGCCTTTCGTTTCTGCCAACCTTTTTACTGTACCCTGTAAGAGTGTATCCATTTGTTAAGTAAATGGTGCGAACAAAAGTACTGTTCTCTCGATCCCAGACAGGCTCATTGCCCGTTTGTTTAGTTTTAAGCATTGTTTAGTTTTTAGTGGGTTTGATTATCATTTATTTTTTCATTCTCAGCCCTAACGTTTACTGTAACCGTTTACATGTTAACGTTCAGACGTTCATAATTAGAAACCATACTACAGAGAACGCCAGAAACCGTCTTTAAGAAAGATTGGTTTCCAAACGGAAAACCGCATACGAGCAAAAAATAAAAAATCAGTTTGGGCAAATAACTCCCTGGTTACATTGATTTCGAATGCAACTGAGATTTGTGGATTTGAAATATTCGCGAGATATTTTCAAGCCCCGGATATGTAAGCAGAAGAATTAAGAGCTATTGAATAGGAAAGCTGTGAGGGGAAGAAAAAATTTAAATGCCTGGACGAGATTAATTTCGTTCATAAGTAAGAATTGTAATTTGTTATACCTTACCTTTGAACCACCTTGAGTCTCAATTCAAGCGGTTCAAAGAATTAAAAAAAACCACGGCCTTCAACCGTGGTTTATTATTTTATGATTTGTGAATGACCGGGTTCCGCTGCATTGCGGCCTTTAACTGTGACTTGAAATAAGTTACTTTACTTGAGCCAGGTAATTGCTCGCATGGAACTCTTCCCTGTTTCTTCCAACGAATCAACGTAGCCTCAGTTATACCTAAATACTCCGCAGCTTGCTTTTGATTTAGCCGCTCTCCCTTGTCATCAAAGGTGCCATTTGATGGAGTTGCTATCTGGAGAAGAATGTTTCTCAGCATTTTCTCAAGATCATCTTTTGTGGTTATTACCAATTCACTCATTTGTTTGCTGGTTGTGTTCAGCAAATGTTTAAGAAATTAAGGCGGGTTAAGCAAAAGTGTAATTCTTTTTTAGAAAGCTGCAGAATTAGGCTGGTAAGCTATAATTGAAGATAATCAAAGTGTAATTTGCTTGAGGGTTATATTTTAGGAAATCTTTTTTCAAAACCTTTTATGATTGTATGCCCGGACTCAGTATGATTCCTTGTTAGAGCTTTTCTTTCTAAGTAACCTTTCAAATTATGGCTAGTGAAACCTCTTTGTCCATAAAACTCATGAGCTAACCATGCGATTACGTCCTTTTTCGTTGCTCCAATTAACTTAGAATTATCCAAATAAATTCTGAGTAATACTGCCAGGTCATTTGCTTTGACGGTAGGTTTATTGTGGTTACTAATCTTTGTGGTATATATTGAATTATTGAAATGAAAATTGTTGTCGATGAATAAGGGTAAATCTTTTAGAATCCTCTCTTGCTCCTTTGCGCTTTCATAAGTGTCAAGTTTTAAAATAGCTTTCATTGCATTTAAAAATGCTTCCCGGTCCTCAAGTAAGGTAAATTTTAAAAAAAACTGAGCACCTCTTCTTTCTAGGATTGCAAGTTCTTGCCTTAAAGGATCAGCCTCTCCAAGTATAAACAACTCATTTCCGAGTTGCATGTCATTATCAAAGAGATGTGAATAAGCTAGCCTATTTTCTTCAATGCTTAGGTCGATTTCACTGGTCAAATTATTATCCTTTACAATTGCCGTTAATTCATAATAAAATGTGCAAATGTCTCTTTGATTTCTGAAATCATTCTCGAATTTTTCAAGCGATCTTAATAACTCGATATGGGTGCCACCCTCTGCGAATACATTACTCCAGTGTTGTTTTAAATTTGTAGCACTAAGATGTCTGATAAGTGAGTAGACTTTATCGAAATACAGACTAGAAAACTTAGTTAGAAGCTTAGATGTCAGATCGTAATTACCAATGCCGAAACCAAACTCTTCATCAAATTCAACCTCAATATCCGTTCGTTCTAAACATACCACTTGTGTTATTTCAAGAAAGGTTTTGAATGGATAATTAAGATCTCTGCGCCTATTTTGCACAAATAAATTAAGACGATTCTGATCTAAATGAAACTCCGGGGAATGTAGTTCTTCGTTTGTGTAAATATTATGGAGGTCCTCATCGCTAAAGTCTCTTCGCTGTAAGGCCGAAGTAAATTTTTCGTATAAAAAAGTTAAATGCTTTGCAGCCTCAGCAAGAACGTCACTTTCGTCTTTTACTTTTTTCAACATCTAAAGCGAATTATACATTGCTAGAAACTTTATCCATACCAAAAAAGCTCACTCTAATTTTTTCAAAAGATATACTCGTTCAAGAAAATCATTATCAACAAATTGCGGGGTGTGATAAATGCGTCCTGTTAAACCATAATGGTCATCAGGCCTATAGTGCATAAAAGTTCTATAATCCAGTGCCGACTTATTCATTTTAAATAACGTGGCCGGCAAAGTGATATCTATTATTTCAAGTGAGGGAAGTGTTAGCCATGCATGAATATCTCGTCTGAGGTTACTTGGCATTTCTTTCCACTGTAAAATTTGTTGCTCCTCCGTGAAAAAGTATTTATCTAATTCATTCAGTAAGTATCCCAGCGTCAAGAGCACATCACAATTTAATATGTCAGCAACAATATCTTGAAGATTCCAGCTGTGTAGAACACATTGTCCGTGTATCTCTTCAAATGGTTTGTTATAAACATGCTCATTAAATGATTCTAAAAGCATCATTTCATTTTGAGCGTTGACGATTGGATAAGACGCAGATTCGATGACAAAATCTTTCACAGCTATGCCGTTATCTCTCGTTCTCTCAATTGCGGCTATTAGTTGTTTTTTATAACTCATAACTACATGGAATCCCAAACCTTATTCATCTGTTGCTTTTCGTACTCCTTAGTGAAATTTACGTACCTCTTAAAAGACTCTTCTTTCTTATGACCAGTAATGTTCCGGACTACCCGCTCCGGCATACCCATCAGCAAGCTCAAAGTGGCAAATGTTTTTCTTGCTGCATGGCTTGTTATTAATTCATACTTCGGATGCGCTGTTGTCTGGCGATGGCCTCCGGAGAACCTGGTAATCGTTACGATAGTATCGATGCCGGCTTCTTTGCAGCACTCTTTCAAATATGAATTGAATTTTTGATGTGAAACTTTTGGCAGCGTTTCATAAACCGTGTCTTTATATTTCTCCAGTATGCCGGCAGAAAATTTGTTCAATGGTATCACACTGTTCTCCCGGGTCTTCTGAATGTTTATCACAATGAAGTCGCCTTGGATATTGCTTGGTTTCAACGAAACCAAATCTGAAAAGCGTAGGCCTGTGCTGCAGCCAAATACAAATACATCGCGAACGCGGTCGAGCCTCTTTGATTTGAAAGTATGATTGCAAAGGGCCATCAGCTCCTCGAGCGTCAAACATATTATTTCGTTTTCCCTCTCTGGTGCTTGGAACTTTTTAAATGATTCGTGTTTGATGTAGTCTCGCTCAAATGACCAGTGCAAGAACGTCTTCAATACGGCTATAATTTTTGCAAAATAGTTATCACCGATTTTCTTCTTTTCAAAAGCATAGTGTCTCAGCTCTTCAAAAAACTGGACGTTCATTTGATGGAACGTGATCTCGTTGCCGGTGCTGTCCTGGTACTCTTTCAAGAAATTAAAAACTGTTCTCTTTCCGGTAATGGTCCTCTCCGCTTTTACTGATTTTATGGATTGGAGATATTGGTCGGCTGCTTTGAAGAAATCGAACTGGTCGATCTTCACCAACGACTCATCCATCAATCTATCGATGATGTATTTTTCTGTGAGCTTTATCCTTCTGTCAAAAGCTTCTTGGTCTATCAACTTTACTTGCGCCTCGATAAACTCAAGCCTCTTGTTGAACGACTTTGTTTCGTCCAATGGGTCTGCCTTGGCCGGCCGCTTTATGCGCTGCTTTAGATCGTCCCAGTACTGTGAGTTTGCGTGTACTTTGTTGACTGGTTTACGAATGCGCTTGCCGTTGTAAGTGATGTACATGTAAACCGGATGGTCGCCATGCCTGGTCTTAAGTTGAGTGTTGAGATAGAATGAGATATTCATTTTAGTGGCAAGAATAGTGGCAATAAACCCAGTTAAAACAGGTTTTTACCGATTGCCATACGAAATTAAATAAAAATAGGCTGAATTTCAGCCTATTTTCAGGGGTTATCGTGGATGATAACTTGCATGTACCCAGGACGGGACTTGAACCCGTACAACCTTTAAGGGTCACAGGATTTTAAGTCCTGCGTGTCTACCAATTCCACCACCCGGGCAGGGCTACCTTCGATATTGCTACCAAAGATCCAGAATAAAAATGCCGCAGTTGAATGCGGCATTTTTTTGAGCGGGAAACGAGACTCGAACTCGCGACCCCGACCTTGGCAAGGTCGTGCTCTACCAACTGAGCTACTCCCGCTTGTATCAACCAAAGCAAAAGCTCAGGTCAATTTTCCCATAGCTTTTGGCTTTGGGACTGCAAATTTAAGCCTGAATACTAAATTTCCAAATCAGGGGGCGTCTGTTGGGTGTTTTCTTTCGCGTGGAGCCTCAAACTTTTTCTGGTTATAGCTGTCCGATTGCCCTTTTGGGATAGATAATGACTTAAACTGATCGTTTTTAAGCAGTTTGGCCTGGTACACGATTTGGCCCACATGATAGGGATAATGAGCCAATTGCCTTTGGATGGCCTCCAGCACCGTTTGCCCTTCGTTGCGGATATAGATCATTTTGCTCAGGTCAGCAGGAGTCAAATTGTGTAGCGCATCCAAAACACACATCCAGCCCGCGTCCCAGGCATCCATCATCTCCGCTTTTGAGGAATAGCTTTCTTCAAATTCGGCCTCGCGATTTCGCCAGCTTTTCTCGCCATCGGATGTCAGAAAATCCGTAAAGCGCGATAACATATTGCCGCTCAGATGATGTACAATCAACGCAATGCTATTACTCGCCTCGTTGGGTTGGTAAAGCACTTCTTCGTCCGTCAACTGAGCGATTGACTTTTCGCCCAATTGCTTGTAGTACCCCAAAAATTTGATGGCGCTTGTTAAAAAGTTTTCCTCCACACTGTTCATACGATTTGATTTAGATGTCTTCTTTTTATTAGATAACTTTATTGTTCCGGTTAAACTTAAGAGTTGCTAATTAGTCTTACCACAATAATCCTTACAAAAATTATGAAAAAATTATTGATTGTTCTTTTAGCTGCATGTATTGCCACTGCATCTTTTGCCCAAGGCGGAAAACGTAGAAATGCCTTAAAAGCCGCCAATCTTCAACAAATTGATGCTTCTCAAGTTCCAGATGCTGTAAAAAATGCATTGAAAACTTCGGCTACAGAAGTTAAATGGGAGAAGCATGAAGCAAAAGGCAAAGCTGGCAAAACACATGTGCGCTATGTGGCCGTTTATACGCAAGAAGGTGTGCGTGTGCGATCTCGCTTTAAGGAAGATGGCACTGCCATGAGTTCATCCAAATATATGGGCGGACAAAAACTTCCAGCAGCC
>JABFSO010000311.1 GCA_013140555.1 Cyclobacteriaceae bacterium
TTCCAGATAAATTGATTTTTAGGTTTTTCCGTAAAGATGGTTGGGTAGATGAAGAACACATCTACAGAAGCATTGGCTTGCTGATTTTGAAGCGTTGTTTTTCGAGGTATGCTGTCGGCTGCATCTGCTTTTTGCGGAAGCGCTGCCCAGTGTTTCGTCAGCGTGTAATCCGGTGAAGGCGGAGTGGGTGATTTCGCGAAGTCTACCGACAACTGATGAATGCCGGAAGAGCACGAGGACAAAACCAACGCCAAAATAAACCAATAGTTGAAACGATTCATGAATATAATGGAATTGGTGAAGACAAAATCCTACGTACCAACATGGTTCTACTGCGGTAAATTGCGAAGGAAAAAATCACGGACGTTGCCACCGAGTATCTGCTCAATTTCTGAGCGGGTGAACTTTAGTTTCTCTAACTCAATCACTAAAAGTGGTAAGCCGGTTACATCAAAATGCGCTTCAATGGCGCCATCCCAATCAGAGCCCAGTGCCACTTTATCAACACCAATCTTGTCGGCCACATAGCGAATACTTTTAGCCGTTGCCTCTGCATCTTTTCCGCACACGGCAGTTTCCCAAAGACCAATGCCTACCAATCCATTTCGCCTTCCGATTTCTTGTAAGTGTTCATCGGTTAAGTTTCGTTGATTGTCGCACACGCCTTTTATACCAGTGTGCGAAACCAACACGGGGCCTTCGTGCATCGCGAATACATCATTGATGGTTTGCTGAGATGAATGCGCCAAGTCGATAAGGATGTGCAGGCTATCCATTTTTTTGATCAGTTGCTTACCCAATGGTGTTAGCCCGCCTTTTTCCATTCCATGGGCCGAGCCTGCAAATTCATTGTCGTAGAAATGTGCTAGACCGATATAGCGAACACCGATTTTAAAAAATTCCTGCAAGTTGTTCAGATCACCTTCCAATGGTTGCGCTCCTTCTAAGCCTAACATTCCGGAAGTGAGCTTGGGATTTGTTGCACGATCGGTGATGAATTGTTGCAATTCATTGCGCGATGTGATTACGCGAAGTTGCCCGTTAGATTCTTTCGCGAAATCATGCAGCGTTTGGCATTGATTGAGCGCACGCGCTTTAATGCTGAACCAATTCGACACGGGTCGCAGTTGTGCGAAGCTGAGTAATGCGATTTGATCGCTGTTGCCATCATTCTTCTCGATGTTGATGCCCGCAGGTACTTTGCTAACAATCGTAAAAACCTGAAAGGCCATGTTCGCTTGCTGCATGCGCGGCACATCGACATGGCCATATTCAATCTTCTTCAATAAATTCCGATCCCACAACAATTCATCGCAGTGCAGGTCCGCAATAAATGGTATCGAATCATACCAACCATTTTTAGTGGCTGGGCCTGCAAGGGTCACTTTATTGCTGGATTTGTCCAGATACGTAGGAACAAACAGGAAGAAGCCCAGCAACGCGACTACTATTATGATGAGCAGGATTTTAAAGAATTTTTTCATGATCAAGTTTCAATAGTTTTTACTGCACCACTCTTTTCACTACCTCTACCACTTGTCCTTTGTCTTTGGCGTTGATTGTATTGTCATACATGGCTTCGCAGTACACACCTGGCAAGTAGAATGTTCCACTGTAACTGGCGGTAAGTGATATTCGGAAAGAGCGTTGGTTGCCCGACCACAAGCGGAAGTAAGTATACACCTGATCATCGCGAATGTCCTGGTAATCGCCACGATCTATCTTCTCGGTGCCTTCATCGTTCGTTAAGCGCACATTGTTAATCTCCCAACCCGAAGGAAACACTTGCGTCAACGCCAAGTTTTCGTAGTTGCCACGCAGGCCGGGATTTCGCACGGTAACCCATGCATAAAACTCGGTGCCTTGCTCAAGTTTCGTTACATCGATCGCCACGCCTTTTGTGTTGGTGTATAACACTTCCATGGAGAGGTTGGAGCGTTGTGGTTCTTCGGCACCACGAGCCGGAGTTCCACGATTGATGATGCGCACAAACAATCCGCCACCGCTCGTATTTGAAATGCTGATCGGTTTTTTCTGCGCACCTTTCACATCCAGGTTTATTTGAGTGAGCGGTGCTTGCGAAGTAGCACTCACCGACTGACCGTTCACATTGTAGGTAAATGAAATGCCATTTCGTTTTTCAGAACTCACAAATTGTCCGATCGACTTCAAAGCGTAAGCGATGGTTTGCGTACTCATCCAATAGCTTTGATTGCTCAATGCGGCTGAAAGCTCGCGCACCATTTCAAAGGCTTTTGTTTTTTCGTTTAAGCGGATCAGTGTTTCTAAGATGATCGCTTTATCACGAATGTCGCTGCCGTAGGAGTAGTACATATCCTGATACGGCTTTATCTGAGTTGTCAAATTCGCCACTAATTGTTTCGCGGCTTCCGGTTGACCTGCTTTTGCGTAAGCAGATGCCAACATCCATTTTGATTGAACGGAAATGTCCTTTAACTCGCGCATGCGGTTCATTGCACCTAATTCGGGCGAGCCTGCCAGTGCTAGAGTATAGAGTCGATAGGCTTGTTGTAAATCGGAATAGTAATAATAGTCTTTGTTTAGTGGACTGCGCCATTCGGCTGCTTTATTCTTTTGATACTTCTTCCAGCGCTTTAGGATGTCATCTGAAACAAAGTATCCTTTGTCAATTGCTGTAATAAGGAAATGGCCGGCATAGCTGGTTCCCCAATCGTCTGCCTCCTGATAAC
>JABFSO010000079.1 GCA_013140555.1 Cyclobacteriaceae bacterium
GGTTTGGTGGATGATACCGCCCCGCTTTTTGCTTGGTTTGCCGGATGGATGGATTTTGCTTTTGGAGCTTCGCTTACCGCTAGGCACATCATCGCTTTTCTATTAATATTTTTTCAGGCATCATTTTTTGCAATCCTGCTGATCAGCAACAAAGCATATAATGAAAACACCTATTTGCCGGCTCTTATTTTTGGTGTGCTGGGCTTCTTTTCGTTTGATATGCTGGCGTTATCGCCCGAGTTGGTTGCTTCTACCATTTTGCTTTTTGCTTTGAACAACCTCTTTAAAGAAATAGAATTCAGAGAACAGCGCGATGAGGTGATATTCAATCTGGGTATTTATCTGGGTCTGGCTTCGCTTATCTTGTTTAGTTGTTTTATGTTTTTGCCTGGCGCTTTGTTGATTCTGTTCATTTTTACACGGATCACTGCTCGCAAGGCGCTGCTACTCATATTCAGTTTTGCGTTACCGCATCTCATGCTGTTTTCTTTTTTCTTTCTGAAGAACAATGAACGCTATCTGATCGAATATTTTTACTCACCGAATTTTACATTTCACACCGAGGCCATCATTTCATCGAGCTCACTACTTTGGTTGATTGCTGTTCCATTGCTTTATCTTGTGTTTTCGCTGGTAATGCTCAACCGCGAGGCGCATTTTACAAAATACCAATCACAACTGCTGCAGGTAATGTTGGTTTGGTTGATCATTGCATTTATCCATCTGGTGATTACGCGCGAGCGTACACCACACAGTTTCTATTTCTTTTTGCCTCCTCTTACTTATTTTATCAACCATTACCTTCTGCTCATTCGAAGAAAATTTCTGGCAGAAAGCATGCTGCTTTTGTTGTTGATTTCGGTAATCAGTATTTCGTTTGTAAGCAAAACCGGAAAATGGAAGGTGATTAATTACGAAAAACTTTTTGCGGTAGCTCCGGCAGAAGAATCGGAAATAAAAGGAAAACGAATTCTTCTGTTGGAGAAAAATGATGGCTATTATTTGGAAAACAAACTGGCTACTTCTTTTTTGAACTGGAATCTTTCCAAAAATGTTTTCAATAATCCTGATGAATTTGAAAATATCAATCAATTAGATCGTTCCTTCCAGCAAGATCCTCCTGAAGTTATTGTTGATAAAGACAATTTAATGGAGCCGTTTTTTGAACGGCTTCCGGCTTGGAAATCGAAATACAAAAAAGAAGGAACGCGTTACTATAAAATCAGCAACTGATTTTATCTACCCGCTTGGCATGGCGTCCACCTTCAAAAGCGGAATGCAAGAATTTATCGAGAATCTTTTCAGCTAGCTCAATGGAAACATGTCGTGCCGGAATGCATAGTACATTCGCATTATTATGAGTTCGTGCTAGTTCGGCTAACTCTTCTTTCCAACAAATAGCTGCACGTATACCTTGATGTTTATTTGCTGTCATGGCTACACCATTGGCGCTGCCGCAGATCAGTACACCTAAATCAAATTCTTTTTTTTCTACACCACTCGCTACTGGGTGTGCAAAGTCGGGGTAGTCGGCTGAGTCGCTGCTATAAGTTCCAAAATCTTTTACAGAATACCCGTTTTTCTCCAACCATTTTTTCAGCAACTCTTTGTATTCAAATCCGGCATGATCGGCACCTATTGCAATTTTTTCTGTCGACATAGTGATTAATTGTTTTGTTGATCTGCTCGCAATTCAGCAGCCTCTTGTTTTGCTTTTTGTTTTGCAACAATCGATGAAATGTAAATACTGATTTCAAACAGAATGTACAATGGCAACGAAATTACTGTTAAGCTGAATGGATCTCCGGAAGGAGTGATCACGGCTCCCAAAATCAAGATTACCACAATCGAGTGCTTGCGATAATGACGCATGAGTTGTGGTGTCACCATTCCGATTTTAGAAAGGAAATAGATGACCATCGGAAACTGGAATAGTAAGCCACAACCTAATACTAAACTGGAGATGGTAGAAACGTATGAAGTAATGTCAAATTCATTCACGATCAAATCACTGATGGAATAGGTAGCCAGAAACCAGATGGTGGTGGGACATAAGACATAATAACCAAACAACACACCGGTAATGAAGAGAAACGAAATGGCAAAGACAGCTCCCTTTGAATATTTTACTTCCTTATTTTGAAGTCCGGGTTTTACAAACCGCCAGAGCTCCCATGATACATACGGAAATGCAATGATCAATCCAATGACAAATGAAGCCGTCAACGACATCATAAATTGCCCTGTCATATTCCTACTCTGAAGTTTGAAAGCCAAATCAGTTACACAGAGATCTTTGATTCCTGTGAGCTCGCTGAGCTTGCACATGTACTTGAATGTTGGGAAATCTACTTTAGCAGGCGCAAAAATGATGTAATCAAAAATCTCTTTGATGAATACAAACGAACCTATCATTGCAATGAAGATCACACTGGTCGATCGCACCACGTGCCATCGCAGTTCCTCCATGTGATCGAGGAATGACATTTCTTTTTCTTCAGACATTACTACTTATAAATTAGAATTAACTCCCTCACTACAAATTAGAGCGATTGCCAACTTGCAACTCGTTCCGATCCAAAGTTTTATAACTTATGAAAACAACGGAAACTTCTTCATCAAGCCATTTACTTTGCGCTTCACCGCTTTCAGGTGTTTTGTGTCTTCTGGTTTTTTCAAAGCTTCATCTATTAAGTCAACCACTTTCACCACATCTTTTTCTTTCAATCCACGAGTGGTGATGGCAGGTGTGCCAATGCGCATACCCGATGTTACCATCGGAGATTGCGTATCAAATGGTACCATGTTTTTGTTGATGGTGATGTCCGCCTGAATCAATGCTTCCTCTGCCAACTTACCAGTCAAATTTTTAGAGCGCAGATCAATCAACATTAAATGATTGTCGGTACCTCCTGAAATAATTTTATAACCTTTGGCAGTGAAAGCTTGTGCCATGGCTTTGGCATTTTTTGCAACCTGCACAACGTATTCCAAATATTCATCTGTCAACGCCTCGCCAAAAGCAATGGCTTTCGCAGCGATAACGTGCTCTAATGGCCCGCCTTGCGTGCCGGGGAAAACACCCGAATCTAAAACAGAAGACATTTTGCGTAACTCACCTTTGGGTGTTTTTAGTCCAAATGGATTATCAAAATTCTTGCCGATCATAATCAATCCACCTCGTGGACCTCTCAAGGTTTTGTGGGTAGTGGTAGTCACGATATGACAATGTTCCAATGGATCGTTTAACAAACCACGCGCAATCAATCCGGCCGGGTGTGAGATATCAGCCAGCAAAAGAGCGCCTACGCTATCAGCCGCTTCGCGCAATTTTTTATAATCCCAATCGCGGCTATATGCCGATGCACCGCAAATCACCATCTTCGGTTTTTCACGCTGTGCAATTTCAATTACTTTATTAAAGTCAATCAAACCTGTTTCTTGTTCTACTCCATAAAATGAGGGCTGATATAGTTTGCCCGAAAAATTAACAGGAGAACCATGTGTAAGGTGGCCACCATGTGATAAGTCAAATCCTAAAATCTTATCGCCCGGCTTCAAACAAGCCAGCATAACCGCAGCATTGGCTTGAGCTCCCGAGTGTGGCTGCACGTTGGCCCATTCGGCACCAAACAATTGCTTAATGCGATCAATTGCAAGTTGTTCAACCTCGTCCACCACTTCGCAGCCGCCATAATAGCGCTTGCCGGGCAGGCCTTCAGCATATTTGTTGGTAAGCACAGAGCCTTGTGCTTTCATTACCTGCTGAGAGGTAAAATTTTCGGAGGCAATCAACTCGATGCCATGCTCCTGGCGTTGTTTTTCTTTTTCAATGAGGTCGAAGATGACTTTGTCGCGCTTCATGAGTGGTTTATTTTAAGGCACCAAAAATAGGCATAGAGCGCGCATTTGCCTAAAAACAATCAACTTTCCTCACGTTTCCTTTTCCACTGCTCGTGCGGCCATAGCCAACGGGCCGAGTTTCGGTAATGAACGGCTCGACCAATTGCACAATTGTTTGTGTACTTTTGTTGGATATACTGGTTTTATGAAGGATAAAGTTGTGATTATTACAGGAGGTTCTTCCGGCATAGGCAAAGCGATGGCGGAAGTTTTTGGTTTAAATGGGTCTAAAGTTTTTATTACCGGCCGAAACTTAACAGACCTACATCAGACGGTAACCGAATTAAAAAGCAAGGGTATAGATGCCCATGGCTTTCAAGCCGATGTAAGTGTGGAAGATGATAATCGCAAGATGGCTGAGGAGGCCATTCAGAAATTTGGTAGAATAGATGTGCTCATCAATAATGCGGGCATTTCCATGCGAGCACTCTTCAATGAAGTGGATTTAACAGTGGTTAAGAAGGTAATGGACATCAATTTTTATGGTGTGCTTTATGCGACTAAATATTGCATGCCTGAGATATTGAAGAATCAGGGTTCAGTAGTAGGTATTTCATCAATTGCCGGCTACCGCGGTTTGCCTGGGCGCACAGGATACTCGGCATCTAAATTTGCATTGAATGGATTTCTGGAGGTCTTGCGCACAGAGATGCTGAAGAAAGGCGTACACGTGCTGACGGCTTGTCCGGGATTTACCGCCTCAAACATTCGTAAAAGATCGTTGACGAAAGATGGCACTTCGCAGGGTGAGTCGCCACGCGATGAGGCTTCGATGATGACAGCCGAAGAATGTGCGCATCACATTTACAAGGCAACCGTAAAACGCAAAAAGATATTAATCTTAACAAGCCAGGGAAAGCTTACTGTATTCTTAAATAAGTTTTTCCCCGGCCTTACTGATAGACTAGTTTACAATGTGATGGCCAAAGAAGCCAATGCACCTATTAGCTAAGCTTACGTTTTGCTTAGAAAAACCAGTTTAGTGTTATCCGCTTTGTTGATGTTCTTATAGAAATCTACTAATTCAGAATAGGCAGCTGGGGGATGCTCGCCCGGAATCATTTTTAGTTTACGGGTGTAAATCAACTTACCTTGATCAAACTTGAAATTAGCTTCATATTCTCCGTAGCGACTTGAAAACTTAACGGGCTGAGGGACGAACTCGGGATAGATTTCTTCAGGAATGGAATACACAATCGTGTCGATATCTACATACGAATTTTTAAACACAACCGGGTTTTTTCTGGTTTCTAACTTAGGTGGTATGTAGGTGTTGCGATTCATCAGGTTGGGCGTAATGAAAATACGCTTACCACTAACAGATGCATACCGATTCAAAGTAAGGTCTACGTTTACAATAGCTGAAGGCACTTTGCCTTTTTTGTTGATCATTGAAAAGGTGCCGAGCTCGAAGCTTGGAATATTTAAATTCTCTTGAAGCCATTTTTTTTGTTCATCGAAAGAGCTGTTGATGCGGGCATCCAGATCACCGATTTCATATTGTATACCTGAATAGGCAGTGCTCACTTTCGCTTTTGCGTTACCAGACTTTTCAAGAACAACCTCAGCCTTTTGATATTGAGTGTTTTGCTCAGGTTTTAGTTTAGGGGTTCGAACGATTTTACCGCCTTCTTCTGTAATCATAAGCGCGTAGCGATTGCCAGTGAAGGTTCCGGAATAACCAAATGGGTTTGTTTGACTCGTGCATTCCAACCACAAGGTATCTCTGCCATTTGGCACACTCACCACCACATGGTTGCCTTGGTGGCTCGGAAAATCCAAAATCATTTCAGGTTCATTTGCGCCAGCCTGAATAGTAGTGAAATATCCTTTAATGCCAATGCTTTTTAAGAGAGCTACTGTATAATTCGATAACGCTTTACAATCACCATACCCATTTTTGTCGACTACATCAGCAGGAAAGGGTTGAAGTCCACCGATTCCTAAGCTGATGTTTACATACCTCGTTCTACTTTGAACATATTCGTAAACCGCTTTTGCTTTTTCTTCCGTTGATTTTAAGTTTTGAGTAAGCTGTTTTATTTTCTCAAGTGTGGCAGCATCAACTATATCTCTTCCATTGTTTAATTGCATTTGCCAAAGGCCATAATCTTTCCAAGAGGCCATTGATCCCCGATATCCTTCATATTCGAATATTGTGGGTGCCAACATGACATGGGGTATTAAATTATGAGATGTGTATTTCTCAAATTTTTCTGGAATAATATTCGTAAATGACCATACTAATTTCTCATTGTCTCCTAACCTTTCCTTTCGGGGTTCTTCAATTGAGTTCAATTTATAGCGCGGCTTTAGCACAATAGGGTACTCAACTTCATATGTTTCTTTTTCAATGGAAACCTCGTCATCATAATAAAGCCTGAATGTTGGTATTGCATACAAGTACTTAGTTTCTGTTTCATACTCAAACTCTACAGTGTATGGATAGGTAGCTTGCTCCAGATCCATGAACTTATATCGGTTGTCCGTATAAAGACTATTGGCATCATAAGCGCTACGATCAAAAATTTCATTGTTCTTCAGCTTTTTTATTACCTCTCCGTTTGCATCATACGCAATACCGGAAACAGAAACAACTTTTTCCAGTTTATCGTAAAAGACCGCTTCCGTAGCAAACCGCTTCCCATTTTCATTAAGAATCGTAATCACCTTATGTACTTTTTGTCGTGAGCGATTGATGGACACAATTTCAAAGCGATAAAAATCTTCGCGCACTACAGCATACATGCCGTCTTTCATTTTTTGCGGTATGCTGCTAACCGGATACTTGGGACTATCCTTAGCCACCAAACTAAGTGAAATCGTAAGGAGAAAAGAGATGATTAATAATCGCATGACAACTTTAATTTTTTAGTCTACACCTAATCTATTCACAACACTATTTAATGCACTTATTTTTTCTTTAAAACGATTTGTTCGGCTTGCTTTGCTACAACTTGATTGTAGAATTCTTTTACAACCGGATAATCCGTCTGAATCATAACACTTTTATTGATCTGAAAAATGCTAGTGATATTAATCGTGTTTCCCACGGAGGTAACATTGAGTATGTATTTTCCCGCATTTCCAGGCAGTGCAATAACTTTATTTTTAGGCAAATCATCTATGATAAAATTTTCCGGGACAACTAATTTAAGAATATAGGTTTTTTCAATTAAGCTGCCAAAATCGATAGGGTATGTGCGTTCATCTGATTTAAACGGGTTCTCCTCAATTCTACCAGTTACAAATGGATTGATATAAAGAATATCTCCTGCTGATGTGGCATGATCTGAAATAACTACTTGATGTGATTCTTTGATTGGTTTACTTAAGTCTTTTACATCTTGAAATTCACTTTTTTCAAATACCCATTGCTTGGTGCCTTTAAAATCTTTTAAATATTTTTCCTCTCCATCTTTTGAAAGCTCATCACGAGTATATTGTGCATTGTACCCATCAAATAAGTATTGAACTGTTCCCTTCAATTCTCCCTCTGCGTTCGCGGTAAGGGAAGCATTCACTACTGTTTTAGATTTCGCTTTTGTTGTGATGTCGATCCAACCAAAATTCTTCTTAGAAATAACGAGACCTTGGCCGTTTAAACAGCGGTTTGGCAAAACATCATACATCAGATTTTTCTCAGTTGCGTCAAGCAAAACACGTTTCCCACCTATATTGATGGAGGCAATTACGTAGTTAAACTGTCTTGACATGGGGTAAGCTTGGCGGATGATGCCATGCCCTCTCGTGCTAAGTAAAATCATCTCCACATCAAATCCCGCCTTATCAAGCATTGAAGCCAGTATAATATTGACATCGCCCGAAGTGCCTGTTTTAGTTTCTAAAATCTTTTTGATGTTTCCTACAGCATAATCTTCTTCACCATCCCATTGCACATTGGCTTTGACGTAGTCAGAAATCGCAATTACTTTTTTCAACGAATCGGTTATTCCGGTAGTGATCTGACTTACCTTTTCTTTGAGGAATCCGGATTTATCTATGGCTTTTCCAAAAGCTTCATCTTCCAAAAGACCTTTGGCCAGTTTCTGCCACGAAGCCATTACTTCTTCTGAGTGCGTACGATAGTTGATGCGTGAGAGAGCAAAGTTGATTTTCGAAACATACTCATCTTCCGAGGTCATGTAGGCTTCTTCCTTAAATGCAGGAACTAATTGTGATACCCAGTGATGACCGGTTACATCGGTTTCATAGTATACTTGAGATTTCGTTTCATAGCTGTTGACAGGTATATAACCCTGCATGTATTTTTCGTAAGTAAAGAAATCAGGTATCATCGCCCAGTACTCGCTCCATCGAGTTGGGATTGACCGTTGAAAAGACCAGTTAGGAAAATTGGTGAAGAATTCAGATGAAATTTTATACGAGTACTCAATCACGCTTCCCACCTTTACGTTAGGAATAGCAAATTTTTGTCGGTTAAAGTTTCGGTTAACTCTTTCTTTGAAAATGTTGTCTTTCGAAAGTTTACTTTCAATCAATTTACCATTTTCGAGATTGTATGACGCAGCCTTGAGGGATTGTACTTTCTCTTCCGTTGAACCTGAGCGATAAATGCTGATACTGGTGTTTGCAAAGTCCAAACCTTCTTTTGTTAAAATTTTAATCCGGGTATGGCGTTCAAAATTTAGAACAAATTGCTCGCCAACGTAATTAATGTACGCAACTCCATAATCTGCCAAAACCACTGCTGAGGCGGAAGAATCATTGGCATAGACAGTCATTTTCAGATCTTCCATCGGAATATCCCCAAATTTGATCGGAGATTTTTGGGAATAGCCAATAATGGTTAAAAGGATAAAGGCAACAGTTGAGCAAATACGCATATTTTTAATATTGGATTAAGAGGTAATAATCTTAAAATATTTCAGCTTTGTAAAATATTTGGTATTAATTCTTATGCAAAGACCGAGAATTCTATTTGTATTCCTCAATTTCATTCTTTTTGGAACAGCACTTGCTCAAGAACACGGATTCCCATTTGCTAACACGATAACCTTAAAAGAACTAGCCAAAACGAAGTATGAGTTAGATTCTGCAGCTAACGCAATCGTTATTAATGAATTTGGAGAAGCATACTTTGATAATGAAACAGGACGGTTGGTAGTCAACATCCATAAACTGATCAAGATATTGACAAAAGAAGGTCTTGAGCAAGGTAATTTTGAGATCGGCCTAAGGATAGGTGACAAAAGTCAAGATGAATTAGTTACGATTAAGGGAGTAACTCACTTCTTGAAGGAGGGCTCTAAAAAAATGGCCGAGCTCAATAGGAAATCAATTTTTCGTGAAAAAAACCCAACCTACGAATTGGTTAAATTCTCCATGCCCAATGTAGAAGTTGGCTCTATTGTAGAGGTTATGTATACTATTTCTACTCCCTTCATTTTAAACTTTTGGCCTTGGGAGTTTCAGTCTGATATCCCCAAACTGTATTCAGAATATTGGGCACAAATACCAGCAAAATATGACTACAACATTTCTTTGCGAGGTGCGCTCAAGCTTGACAAAAAGGAAGATCAGTTGGTGCAAGAATGCTTGCGGGTAGGAGGTGGCGTATCGGATTGTAGTCTGATAAAATTTGGAATGAAAAACATTCCGGCCTTTAAAGAAGAAAAATACATGACAGCCAAGTCAAACTTTCTATCGGCTATAAACTTTGAGTTGTCAGAGGTAAGATATTTTGACGGACGAATCGATAAATTGACTAAAGAATGGAAAGATGTAGCAGAGGAATTGTTTGAGAGTCAGAGTTTCGGAGCCCAAATCAGAAAATCAAAAAACTTATTCGAAGATAATTTATCGTCAATCATCTCTAGTGCCACCGACCCGCTTCTAAAGGCAAAGAGCATTTATTATTGGATATTATCTCGCTATGAATGGAATGAAAGATTTGGTGAATACACGGATAAGGGAGTGAAAGTAGCTTTTGAAGATAAGAAAGGAAATGTGGCTGATATTAATCTTTCCTTGTTGGGGGCACTCCAAGCAGCCGGATTAACCGCCCATCCGGTGATTATCTCAACTCGAAGAAATGGTTTGCTAACTTCACTTTATCCGGTGTTGACTGAATTCAACTACGTAATTGTGATGGTAAAGATAGGTGAGGAAAGTTTTTTACTAGACGCGACTGATCCACTAATACCGTTTGGCATGCTTCCTATGCGGTGCTTGAATGGCACGGGTAGATTACTAATGAAAAAAGAGGCGCCTGAAATCAACTTAATGCCGAAAAGCAAATCTCGTACCGTTTCTACATTAAATCTTAAATTGACAGATGCGGGTGATCTTATTGGAACCTTGCAAATAAAATACCACGGATATGATGCAATCGATAAGCGAAGAGAAATAAAATCGTTTGCTGACATTGCTGCTTACACCAAATCAATAAGCGATCGCTGGAAAGTTCGTCAAATCCGAAATCATAAAGTAGATGACTTATCAGATCTGGAAAAACCATTTACTGAGGAAATGGAAATAGAGTTTAATCCGCATGATGCATCTGGTGCCGACCGAATTTACTTAAACCCTTTTATCATGGGGTGGAACGTAAACCCATTCAAATCAAGAGAGCGCAAATATCCTGTAGACTTTGGCGTGGCCCAAGAAGAAATTATTTTGCTAAACCTCGAATATCCTGCTGGATACAAGCTCGATGAAATTCCTAAAAACATGGCACTGGCTTTACCAAATAAAGGCGGCATGTTTAAGTTTAATTTTAATGACCTCGCCAATAAAATCAACATCTACTATTCGCTAAACCTTACGAAACCGGTGTATGATGCAACCGAATATCTTTCGTTGAAAGATTTATTCGAGCGCATGTTGCAATTAAAACAAACCGATTTAGTATTTATTAAGTTGTAATTTCGGGCTTCTCGAATTTTCAATGGCCAAATCGAAAACAACTTTCTTCTGTCAAAACTGTGGATATGAATCAGCCAAGTGGCTGGGGAAGTGCCCCTCTTGCAACGAGTGGAATTCGTTTGTTGAAGAAATCGTAGCGAAAGAAGAGTCCAACAAAAACGAATGGAAGCCGGAGCCGGGAAAAGCACGCCAAGAAAAACCGCGCACTCTTAGCGAGATAGAATCTACGAAAGAAATCAGAGTTGACTCGTCCGATCAGGAACTCAATCGCGTGCTAGGTGGAGGAATTGTGTTTGGCTCATTAGTATTAATTGGTGGTGAACCGGGCATAGGAAAATCTACGTTGATGCTTCAAGTGGGTCTTGCTTTGCGCAAATTGAAAGTACTTTATGTATCGGGTGAAGAAAGTGATCAACAAATTAAAATGCGAGCGGAGCGACTACGAGGTCCTTCCAAAGATACACACGATCATTTTTTTGTGTTGACAGAAACAAACACGCGAAATATTTTTCAAGCGGTTGAATCGATTCAACCACAACTGCTCATCATCGATTCCATTCAAACATTACACTCACACCAACTCGATTCGGTAGCCGGCAGTGTAGGTCAGGTCCGCCAATGTGCTGCGGAGCTAATGAAGTTTGCGAAAGAGACAAACACTCCTGTTTTTTTAGTAGGCCATATTACGAAAGATGGAATGTTGGCCGGCCCGAAAGTTTTAGAGCACATGGTGGATACGGTGTTGCAATTTGAAGGCGATCGTCACTTAGCTTACAGAATTTTACGCACCACTAAAAACCGTTTCGGTTCTACCTCTGAAATTGGCATCTATGAAATGCTAGGCAACGGCTTGCGTGAAGTATCTAACCCATCTGAAATTTTGATTTCACAAAAAGATGGCAACCTGAGTGGCGCAACGATTGGTGCCACCATCGAAGGGAATCGACCTTTATTAATAGAAATTCAATCACTAGTCAGCTCTGCTTCGTATGGCACACCGCAACGAACACCCACAGGCTTCGATCAAAAGCGATTGAACATGCTGCTGGCTGTTTTAGAAAAGCGTTGTGGCTTTCGGATGGGAACACAGGATGTATTTCTGAATATGGCAGGAGGAATTACAGTAGAAGATCCCGCGATTGACTTGGCCATTTGCATTTCCATTATTTCATCGATGGAAGAGATTCCGGTATCTGATAAAATTTGCTTTGCAGCCGAAGTTGGTCTCGGTGGCGAGTTGCGTGCTGTCAATCGAATCGATCAACGAATTTCAGAAGCCGAGAAACTGGGCTTTCAGGAAATTTACATTTCGAAGTACAGCCATAAATCACTTGACTTGCAGAAAACGAAAATCAAAGTCAAATCTTTCGGTAAACTGACAGAGGTGTTTAAAGAGTTGTTCAATGGATAAATTGTGCTGAATGTTGTAACTTTCTAAACAAATTTAACAGAGGAAGCATATGCAAATTGATGAATTGCGAAAGCAGATACACGGTTATATTGATCAGGCAGATGACCGGTTTGTTAATTTGGTGCACGCCATGATGATGGCAGATTTAGATGAAGCAACCTTTGAAATTAGTGAAGAAACGAAAAAGCTTTTAGACGATCGACTTCACGCGCATCAGCAAAACCCGAATGCAGGATCCCCATTAAACGAGGCTTTCGCAAGGATTAAACAGCAACCCTATAATGTTGCATCTTAATTATAAAGAATTACTCAATGCTGATCTGCAAAAGTATATTTCTGAAAACGAAGCTATCGATGTTCAGTCGTTAATTCTTAAGGCGGAGAAGATTCATGGATCTTCAACCACTCTCATCGCACATCAAATTACAGGCAGACGAAAAGCGAAATACAAATTGCCCACTTGGTATAGAACACCACAAATTGTTTATCCGCCTTCGCTCAATCTGGAGCAATCTTCTTCAGAGGCAACCGCAGAATACAAGAAGCAATTTTTGATTCGCCATGTTTCTAATAGAGCGAAAGCGATTGATCTGACTGCTGGATTCGGAATCGACACCTTTTGTTTCTCGAAGATTTTTAACCGTGTGGATTATGTAGATCGAAACGAAGAATTACTCGCCATTGCGCAGCATAATCATCAACAGCTTGGCGCGACCAACATTTCTTATCACCCACGTAGCGCAGAAGAAATGATTTCCGAATCAACTCACTGGGATTTTATTTACATCGATCCTTCACGCAGAGATGAACAAGCCAAAAAGTTAGTTCGATTGACCGACACACAACCCAATGTTGTGGAATTACAAACAACTCTTTTGGAAAAAACTGATCATATCCTGATCAAGACATCTCCCCTGTTAGATATTCAAGCGGCTTTGCGCGAATTGAAATTTGTGAAAACAGTAACCGTACTTTCGGTTGATAATGAATGCAAGGAGCTTTTATTTTTTATCAGCAGAAACAGTGATTCACCACCGACTATTGAAGCGGTTAATATTGAATCTTCATCGCAGCATCAACACTTTGAATTCAAATGGGAAGTGGAAACAGAAGCAAGTGTACCCTTTTCAGATCCGCTTAACTTTATCTACGAACCCAATGCTTCCATTCTAAAAGCGGGCGCATTTAAATCAATAGCACTAAAGTTTTCTTTAACGAAGCTCAGCAAGAGCACACATCTTTATACATCATCTCATTTAATCGAAAACTTTCCAGGTAGATCATTTAAAGTAATTAAACTTCAGCCGGACGCGAGCGATTTCGCAACTATTCCGCAACGACAAATCAATGTCACTACTCGCAACTATCCGCTTTCACCCGAAGAAATCAAGAAGAAATACAAATTGAAAGACGGAGGCGAACAGTTTTTGATTGGCTGCAGTGGTATAGATAAAAAGTATTTAGTGCTAGCCGAGCTTATAAAACAGCGCCCATGAGAAAGTAAGCCAGCAAAAAGAAAAGCGAAATCGATCCGTACACTAAAATAATTTTCTTTCGGTTTTGTACATCTTCCCACCACAGCATCACCCAAGGCTTAAACAAACCGATCACTAAAAACAGTGCGGAAGAGGTGGATAGTAACAAAAACATCAGCCGAAGGTTCTCCATACCGCAAAGTTAATCCGAATTTTACGATTCGTTTTTCCTACTAGCCATTGGCTTCAGCCTGTGGTAAAGAAAAGTTTTTTCAAAAACCCAAAATTAGAAATCAACATATGATGATCTTATTTATCGTGGTATATTTGCCGCTCATTTTTTAGGTTGAAAGCGGCAGATTTCATTTCTCTTTATCGTGCAGACGGTTTTATTCAAACGCTGGCTGAAGGGATTCGTACGCTCGCTCCAAAGAGCACAGCCTCCAAAGAAGATGCATCCACGATCCAAGTAAAAGGATTGCATGGCAGTACAGATGCTGTAGTGCTTGCGGCTGTCTACAAAAGTGTGCGGGCTAACCATGTCGTGATCTTGCACGACAAGGAAGAGGCGTCCTTTTTTATCAACGACTTGCAAAACCTGTTGGAAGAAAAGGAAATTTTTCTTTTCCCGATGTCCTACAAAAGACCGTACGAGTACGATGAAATAGAAAATGCCAACGTGCTGATGCGTGCAGAGGTACTCAATCAACTGAGTAGCCACCCGGAAGGCAACATCATCATCACGTATCCTGAAGCACTTTCTGAAAAAGTAATTAATAAGAAATCGCTCGCCTCCAACACGTTTATTGTACAAAAGGGCGAGCAATTGGATCGTGAGTTTTTGGAAGAGTTTTTACACACGTACGATTTTGAAAAAACCGATTTCGTTTTTGAAGCCGGTCAGTTCGCTATTCGTGGAGGCATCATTGATGTGTTTTCGTTTGCCAATGAATTACCCTTTCGTATTGAATTATTCGGCAATGAAGTAGACAGCATTCGCAGCTTTGACCCGGGTTCACAGCTTTCAGTAGATGTGCTCGAGCGTGTGAGTCTGATGCCCAACGTACAAACGAGATTAGTACAAGAAGAGCGTCAATCGATTTTTGAATTTATTTCTGCAACCTCACGCATTTGGATAAAAGATGCGCACCTCACGGCTGACATTGTGGGCAAATGTTTTGACAAAGCAAGCCAGAGTTTTGATCGTGTGCTCGCAGAAGGTGGAAATGTGAAGGTGGTGATGGAGCCACATCATCTCTTCGATCCACAAGCTGATTTTGAAGAACGCTTGACAAAATTTTCGAAGATCGAATTCGGATCGCGCTTTCTATATGCAGCTTCGAAAACAGTAGAATTTAAAACGTCAGTGCAGCCGGCCTTCAACAAAAATTTTGAGCTGCTGGCGGCTAATTTTTTAGAATATCAGCAACAAGGCTTTGGCAACTTTATTGCAGCCGAGCAACCAAAACAAGCCGAGCGCTTGCACGGTGTGTTTGAAGAGATTCATCCCGAACTAAAATTTCAAACACTTTCTTTTTCCCTTCGTCAGGGATTTGTGGATCACAACCTGAAAGTAGTTTGCTACACCGATCATCAGATTTTTGAGCGCTACCATCGCTACAAAAGCAAAGAGAAATTTTCAAAGTCAAAAGCACTTACTTTCCGCGATTTACAGACCATGCAACCGGGCGATTTTGTGACGCACATTGACTATGGTATTGGAAAATTTGCAGGCCTCGAAAAGAAAGAAGTAAACGGTCGCGAGCAGGAAGCCATTCGTCTCATTTTCAGAGATGATGATATTCTGTATGTCAGCATTCATGCGCTTCATAAAATTTCCAAATACTCCGGCAAAGATGGTGCGCTTCCTTCCATCAGTAAATTGGGTAGCGGTGAGTGGGATAGCAAAAAAGCAAAAGTCAAGAAGAAGGTAAAAGACATTGCCAAAGAGTTGATTGACTTGTATGCCAAGAGAAAAGGTGCCCCCGGTTTTGCTTACGCAGAAGATGGTTTTTTGCAAGCAGAGTTAGAGTCGTCCTTTATTTACGAGGACACACCCGATCAGGCGAAAGCCACTGAAGATGTTAAGAAAGACATGCAGCAAGCTCACCCGATGGATCGGTTGGTGTGTGGCGATGTGGGCTTTGGCAAAACGGAGGTGGCGATTCGTGCGGCATTTAAAGCAGCTACCGAAGGAAAACAAGTGGCCGTGCTCGTGCCCACTACCATTTTGGCGATGCAGCACTATCGCACTTTTTCAGAACGTCTTTCCAATTTCCCAATCAAGATTGAATATGTATCGCGATTCAAAACAGAAAAGGAGATCAAAGAAATTATCAATGAAGTAAAGGAAGGGAAAGTGAACATCATCATCGGCACGCACCGCGTGGTAAGTAAAGATGTGGTATTTAAAGATTTGGGCTTGTTGGTGATTGATGAAGAACAGAAGTTTGGTGTGAAGGTGAAAGACCGTCTGAAAGAACTGAAGGTAAATGTAGATGTACTTACGCTAACCGCTACACCCATTCCACGCACACTGCATTTTTCGTTAATGGGCGCGCGCGATTTGAGCATTATTGCTACACCACCACCCAATCGTCAACCAGTAACAACCGAGTTGCACACCTTTGACGAAGTGATCATTCGCGATGCGGTGAGTCATGAATTGAAACGAGGAGGTCAGGTGTTTTTTGTACACAACCGCATCAGCGATATTGAACAAGTCGCCAATATCATTTTTAAACTTGTTCCGGATTCACGCATCGGCATTGCCCACGGGCAAATGGATGGCGATAAGCTAGAGAAAGTGATGCTCAAGTTTATTGAAGGCGAATACGATGTGTTGGTGTCTACCAATATTATCGAATCAGGTTTGGACATCCCCAATGCAAACACCATTATTATCAACCACGCCAATTTATTTGGACTAAGCGATTTGCATCAGATGCGCGGCCGCGTGGGGCGATCTAACAAAAAAGCATTTTGTTATTTGCTCACCCCACCTACTTCTGTGCTCTCTTCCGATTCGCGAAAGCGTTTGGCAGCCTTGGAAGAATTTTCTGATTTGGGCGATGGCTTTAAGGTGGCGATGCGCGATTTAGATATTCGCGGGGCCGGCAATTTGCTTGGCGCAGAACAGAGTGGTTTTATTACCGATCTGGGTTTCGACACCTATCATAAAATTTTGGATGACGCCATTCAGGAATTGAAAGAAACAGAATTCAAAGATTTGTTTGCCGATGAGTTGCTGGCCAAGGCGAAGTTGATCGTACAAGATTGTGTGATAGAAACCGATCTCGAAATTTTAATTCCCGACACTTATATTAATAATACCAGCGAGCGACTTCAATTGTACGCTTCACTGGATAACATCAAAAACGAGGAAGCGCTGATCAAATTCACCGATTCACTACGTGATCGATTTGGCACCTTGCCTCCTTCAGTAGAACAATTAATCAATTCCGTTCGCTTACGCTGGATTGGTGAAGAACTGGGCTTTGAGAAGATTAGCTTAAAGAATGAAAAAATGCGTGCTTATTTTATCTCTGGTAAGGACGAATACTTTAAATCAGAGGTTTTTGGCCGGGTTTTGAAATTTGTACAAACGCACTCTAAAAAATGCCGCATGAAGGATACCTCCGGCAAGTTGATACTCACCATTGAAGACATCACATCAGTAGATCAGGCGATTGATTTGATGAAGCCCTTGCAGGCTTAATACCCAATATCGGCTAGGGAAATGGAATCCGCATAAACATGTAATCCATACACATCATCGAAAGCATTGATCATCAAAACCTTCTTATATTTTGATGAATAATAGACTTCTACAAAGAAATTTTCAGTCTGATAGAGATAAACGGTAGCCTCCCCCAACTTTCTGGACATTAAATATTGAGTGGAATTAATGACCAAATCGCACTTTTTTTCGAAACTGGAGGTCATAAAATCTTCTAGCGTAATCATATATTTATAAATACGCTGATAGAGTGCTGAAAGTGTGCCAACCCTTAAATAGAGCTAAAAACGCCTAAACGGGGAGCCTAAACGGCTCGATACGAGAAAATTTTTCCCAAATTGGCAAAGCAATAACCTAAGCGGTACTGCCGTTAAGCTTGGGTATCCAAAAGCAGGGCAGTTCGATTAAGGATTTATCAAAAAAACGCTACGCTTTGGAAAACATGTATTTATCTCTTTATATTAGCGGTTACTTTGATCTATAACCAAAAGCAAATGAAGTATTCCAAGTCATTTTTATTCTTAGTTGCGCTGTCATTTTTAGTCTCCTCATGCTTTTTAAGGAAAGGAGGTAAGCCTAACGCCCAAAATCCTGGTCAGGTTAGTACAACTACAGGTCTTCAATACACCCGCGATAAAGCCGAGGGTTTTGAGGTTCAACCTTACAACGAGCAGCCCGATGCTCCGAACATGGTTTTCATTGAAGGTGGTCGTGCCGTTTTGGGGTCTTTTGAAGAAGATGTGATGTCGTACCGCGATAACGTTGAAAGAACGGTTTCGGTAGCATCTTTCTATATGGACGAAACAGAAATTGCCAATATCCACTGGTTAGAGTACTTATATTACTTAACAACCGACTCTACTAAGGTAGACGGTGGTAAAGCATATACTGCAGCTTTGCCTGATACTACTGTTTGGAGATCAAAGTTAGCTTTCAACGATCCTTATGTTGATTACTATTTAAGATATGCTGGTTTCCGCTATTTCCCGGTTGTGGGTGTAAAGTGGAAGCAAGCTAATGCTTACGCACAATGGCGTACCGCACGCGTAAATGCAGATCTTGCTGAAAAAGCAGGTGAAGCAGTGCCAGAGCAATTGAGTGGAGCGGGCCGTGTGCCAATCGAATCAGGTTACAGCATTCCTGCATACCGCTTACCAACGGAAGCAGAATGGGAATATGCAGCTCAGGCATTGATCGGAACACAATGGTTGGAAGAAATGCAAACCCACCAGCGTCTTTATCCTTGGGATGGCCACGCGTTACGTAATCCTTACGGAAAGCAAATGGGTTATTTCTTAGCTAACTTCAAGAGAGGTAGAGGTGATTATGGAGGTATTGCAGGAAGATTGAATGATGGATCTTTGATTACATCTTATATCTACGAGTATCCTCCAAATGATTATGGCTTGTACGACATGGCAGGTAACGTGAGTGAGTGGGTAATGGATGTTTACCGTCCTCTTTCTCACCAAGATTTCGATGATTTGAACCCAATCCGTAGAGATGACTTCATCGATAGCCATAACGAATACAGAAACCGTTACAGCAAAACACCAAAAGATTCTACCATTACTTTGCCTGATGGCACTTCTAAAACCATCAAAACCTATGAGTATACTAAGAATCCTTCTGGATTTATCTCATTGGTTTCTGATAAAGTACGTGTTTACAAAGGTGGTTCATGGAAAGATGTTGCTTATTGGATGTCACCAGGAACAAGACGCTTCTTAGATGAAGACTCTGCAACAGCGACTATCGGTTTCCGTTGCGCTATGATCCGTGCTGGATCTTATTAATAGGAAAGAATTCTTACAATGATATTAAAAGAGCCCTCGAAAGAGGGCTTTTTTATTGAGCTTCTGCAATACAAGCCACGCTTAATTCGGCACATCCACTCTTTATCAAGTGATTGCCGCAGGCTTCAATGGTGGCTCCAGTAGTAATTACATCGTCTACCAGTAAAATACGTTTGCCAATGATTTTGTCGGTGTGATGCAGAGCAAATACACTCTCAACATTTTCCCATCGCTGTAGTTTTGTTTTTTTAGTTTGTGTAGCGGTGGAAATAGTGCGCAGCGAAATATCATCGTCAAAAGGAATGTTTAACTCTGAGCTTAAGCCTTCGGCAAACTTGGCACTTTGGTTGTATCCGCGCTTTCTTCTGCGCGCAGGATGCAATGGCACCGGAATGATCAGATCAAAGGCATTTTCATAGCCTTCCTTTTTCAAATCATAGGCATAAGCTTTCCCTAATTTAAGCCCCACCTCAGGATGATTGTTGTATTTCAGTTGATGAAGTAAATGCTGGACTAAACCCGTTTTTCGAAATTTCAGATATGCCCACGCATGTAGGATTGGCAATCGCACGGCCAATCTGTTTTTGATCGGATTCTCATCCCATTGATGGTATTGTGTTTTAGGTAATTGAGCTAGACAATGCGTGCAAAGTGTATCTTCTCCTTTTACCAAGCCTTGATTACAGCCCAGACAAAAATTAGGATAAAATAACGAAATGAAGTCTTTGCCAAGCTGATACAGCAAATGATCTTTTAATTCCATGGCCTATCCTTTTTGAAGCGCTACCATAGCGATAAATGCAATTAAGTTGTTTGTAACGTGTAGGGAAACGCCTGTAATCAGCGACTTGGTGCGGTAGCAATAATGCCCGGCTAAGTAGCCAAATACAAAATAGAAAATGAAAAGCTTTAGATTTTGATGCGCCAGCGCAAAAACAAATGATTGAAGTACGTTGGCTACAAAAAAATTGATGTGTTTTTGAACTGACGAAAGAAAAACGCCACGAAATAAGACTTCTTCATACAATGGAACAATGATGACTACAAACAAAAACCCAATAAACGGATTGTAAAACTGATTGATCGACAGGATATCATCATTAATAGACATGATGGTAAGTGTTTCACCGAAATTATGCCACCCCAATCGTTGAATAACAACTAAATAGATGGCTAAGCCGAAACGCATGAGAAAAGCGAGACCAATTCCAATTCCAATAGAATGCGATTGCTGCTGAATTTTTAAGCCAATGCCTTTTAAGTCATCAAGCTTAACAAAGGCGAGTGTGCTGATGGCCAACCCAATAAAGAAGTAAAGGGTAATTTTAGCTGTTAGCTCGCTGATTGGTTGAATAGGGTCTTCTTGGAACGAATCGTTGAACATGGAAATGAGGCTGGGGTAGTCGAAGCAGGCGGTGACCAAAAATGTGACTAAGAAGTAGAGCGAAAATGCTACCCACAAGTGACGAAGCCCCCAATTAAATTCCTCAGGTGATTGTTCGATCTCTCCTTTTCTGTTTTTTAAATAAAGCCCGATAAAGTGTATAGGTAAAATCCACACATAGGGAATAATCAGCAACAAAAATAAAACCAGCAGTAAAACCAGGAGACGCAACAAATCAGAGAAAGAGATAGCCGCCAGAGGAGCCTTGACGAATAAACGCAAGCGAGCAATGCCAATCGGATCATTCCAGAAATTACCTTCCACAAATTTTTGATACGATACTTTGGCTGAGTCTGCCTCTCCGAATTTTAAATCGTAATCCAACAATTTGTATCGGGCAGTACCATTACTCCAGCCAAAGCGATCAATTTCTTTCACCAGATAATTGCGCGCTTCACCAAATAAACCATTGTCGATAAGTGCTTGTGCGAGCGATCCAGAATCTTGCCAACCGCTTGTATCTTTTTGAGCAAGACGAAATGTTTCAATGGCTTTATCAGTAGCGCCTAACTCTAAATAAAGTTTGCCTTTTTGATTGAGAGTCCATGACTGCTCCGTACTATCTGTTTTGCTGGACAAGATTTCAATTGCCTTTTCTGTTTGATTGTTCTGTTTGTAGAGACGCGCAAGAAAAAGCGATAAGTCCAGCGTATCGTTGGCAGACACCGCCTTTTCTCCATACCGGATAGCGAGGCGATTGCTGTCTCCATTATAATGTTGCGCGAGCGATTCGTAAACTTTCCACGCATATTCATTCCAGATTTCGGGCTGCTGATGAATTTGTTTTTCTAATTTTTTTAAGAACAGAACAGACGAATCGCCATAAATACCTTCTGCGCGATAAATTAAAACCTCCGGTGTATTCGGAAAGCGTTGAACCAATTCTTTGATACATTGGTCGGCTTCTTCATATTTGGGATTGTATTCTTCGGTATAATCGTAGTAGGCGTTTTCGATGAACTTGCATCGCTCCATTTGCACTTTGTAATCGGCTCCATGCTGGTCAATGTATGCCTTATATTCTCCCAGAATTTTACTGTACAATGAGTCTTTTGAATGACTTAAGATGGTGAGATAATCTTTGTGATTGTAAGGTGATATTTGCGCTTGCCCGAACCACGAGATCAGCAAAAAGAGAAACAGGAAGAAATTTTTCAAAGAATCAGTATTAAATGGAAACAGTTTTACATACGGAGGAGCAACTCTCTTACTATGAATTTAACCATCAACTACTTTTCCGGATGCTTGGCGTATCGCTCAAAAAATTCAATCACACGAAGCATGTGATCCATCATGCGACCGGGGTTTCCGCTACGAGTCAATTCGTGTCCCTCTTTAGGATAGCGAATGTACTCCACCGGCTTATTCAATATCTTCAAACTTTTGTATAGCATCTCTGATTGAATTACTCCGGTGCGCAAATCCACATCGCCATGAATAATCAACAAAGGTGTTTTGATTTTATCAACGTAAGTTAATGGCGACTCGGAATCAAGTAATGCTTTCGTTTCTTTTTGCCAAGGGTAACCTCCAAAATGATCGGGCACTAATCGCCAAGCATTTCCTTCACCCATGAAAGTTGTAAGGTCATATACGCCACGCTGAGCATTGGCCGCTTTGAAGCGATGATCGTGACCAACAATCCATGCCACCATATAACCGGCATAACTTCCACCTTCCACAAAGAGATTTTCTTTGTCGATCCAAGCGTGCTGTTTCATGGCTTCATCCAACGATGCGAGAATATCTCCGGCAGGGCTAGCTCCCCAATCTTTGAAATTTCCTTTTTTAAATTTATCGCCATAACCACCGCTACCGCGAGGGTTACAATACACCACGCCATATCCCCAGCTATTTTCTAATTGATATTCGTGCCACATCGAAAAGATGCCCGGTCCCCACATAGCAGATGGTCCACCGTGAATATTCAAAATGGTGGGATATTTCAATCCTTCTTTTTTGTTGATGGGCTCCATCACCCAATATTGAATTTTGGTGCCATCAGGTCGTGTGTACCAATATTCAGTAGGCGAAACAATATTTTTTTCTTTGATCCAACTTTCGTTGAATTTGGTTAGTTGCTTGTGTGGCTTACCTGCTTCTTTGAGATTGAATGAATAGATCTCCCACGGATTTTTTGTTTCGGTAAGTGCATAGACCACCTTATCGCCACGCACATCAAAATCATTTACACCATTGTCGTTGCCGAATAGTTTGGTTTCTTTTCCTCCTGTCGCTGCGATTGAATAGAGCGGAATATCGCCTTCGGTTTGAGCGCTGAAGAAAATGGTTTTGCTATCGGAAGACCAGATGCCCTGACCGGCATCGCGATCAAGTGATGCGGTTAATGATAGCGGTGTGCCTCCGGTTACATTGACAACAGCTAATTGATTTTGAGTAGCGTGTCGGTTCGCAATTGTCTCTACCGAAAATAAAATCTTCTTCCCGTCTGGAGAGAATTTAGCATTCGATAAACTATAGCCATTCCATGTCAGAAATTCTTTGGCTGTTTTTCCGGCAATGTCAATCATCCAAAGATCAGTATCCTGCTCATCATCGGGTGCTACTTTGTAAACTTTTGAATGACAAACAATTTGCTTTCCATCGGGACTCCACTCTCCTCCTTCGAAATCCTGATACCCGCTGGTGAGTTGAAGTGCTTTCTCATCCGCGCCAAGCGACTTGACAAACAAGTGGCTGAAATCTTCTTCGGGTTGAAGGTTTAATTCACCTTGTAATTGTTGACGTGTCAATACGCGTGGATTTCCATCAACTGCATTCTTCGACAACCAGGCTCGGACTTCTTCTAAACTACCATCCGGACTGTTCTTAACATTTTTCTTTTCATCGACTTTCAGTTTTTTCCAATTCGGTTCGTCACCCACTTTTCGAGCGGGCCGTTCGTAATCCCACGTAAGTGTGCCTTCAATTGCATAGAATGGAGTGGATGACGTGAATAAAATTTTCTTTCCATCCGGGCTCCAGCGTGGACGAGTGGCACCAAATTCTGCTTTGGTGATCACTGAAGCTTCGCCACCATTCATGGGCAACATCCAGATTTGCGATTTGTCACCATCTGTTCGTACGAAGGCGATCATCTTGCCATCAGGACTCCACTGAGGTTGACCATCATTTTTATCGCCAAACGTAAGTTGACGTGGCTCTTCGTTCCCCACCAAATCCAACAGATACAAATGGCGCGTGTAATAATATTCATTTTCGTTTTTCACCGCTTTGCGAATAACTACGGTTACAGCCTTAGAACCATCCGGAGAAATTTGAATTTGGTTGGTGGTAACGATCTTCATCAGATCAGAAGCTACCACGGGTGTTTTAGTCTGTGCCGATGCATTGACAGCAATGAAAATCAGCAGAAGAAATTTTAGTTTTTGCATGTATTCAGTGAATTAAGTGAGTGTAGCAAATTTATTTGTTGTCGGTAGGAATGGGTGGAGGACCTTCGGGAATGTAGGGTTTATATACAAAGGTGCCTTTGCGCTTTTCAAATTCTGCGCGAATGTCTTTACGCAATTGTTCATTTTCAAAAAGATCAACCATCGTCATGGCCAATGATTTCGATGCGATGACGAGGCCCTTGTGCCCAATGCTCATGCCTCCACAAGCTACTACGCTCCAACCGTGCCATGCAGTATTTTTCGGAGCGGTAGTTGCGACTAGTGTGATTTCCGGTACAAGCCAACTCACATCGCCCACATCGGTAGAGCCACCTACTGGATGTTCAAGCGTTTCTCGGAGTGGATAAATTTTTCCATCTAACTCTACGATTTTTCCACCTTGCTCTTGTTGAATTTTTTGTGCGAATGCTTGCTCTTCGGGTGTGTAGGTAATCGGGCCGAGTATTTCTAAATTCTTTTGTAATACACTGGCGCCTGTGCGATTGACGAGAATTTCATAGTCGCCTGCTTGCACCGTTACTTTCGCCTCTACTCCGGCAATCATTCCGGCACCTTGCGCAATTTCTTTGACGCGCGTAAAAACTTCATCGACACCAGTGCGCTGACTATCGCGCACCCACATCCAAACTTTGGCATACTCGGGCACCACGTTAGGAACATCGCCACCCGCTTTGATGGCGTAATGCATGCGCACACTAGGGTGCACATGTTCGCGCAACAAGTTTACACCGAATGTAAAAGCTTCGAGTGCATCTACGGCACTGCGACCATTCCATGGGTCAGCTGCTGCATGTGCCGCTTTCCCTTTGAATTCAACCACAAAATCAACCATCGCTTGAGAGCTTTGTGTGCTGGCACCAATTTCTACATCCGGATGCCAATCTAGGCAAACATCTAAATCATTGAATAGACCTTCGCGAGCCATATACACTTTTCCACCTACGGACTCTTCAGCGGGGGTTCCATAAAAGCGAATGGTGCCTTTCAACTTTCCTTGTGCGATCAATTCTTTGATAGCGATGGCAGCACCTAAACTACCGGCACCAAATAAATTATGACCACAGCCATGCCCAGCAGCGCCTTTTTCTAAAGCTTCTTTGCTAGGAGTTGCTTTTTGCGAAATACCGGGCAGGGCATCGTATTCGCCCATAATGCCTATGATGGGTTTGCCGGAGCCATATTCGGCAACAAAAGCCGTTGGTAAACCAGCAACACCACGCGTCACACGGAAGCCTTGGGCTTGGGCATAGTCGGATAATTCTTTGGATGACTTATATTCGCGTAGTGCAGTTTCGGCATACGCCCAGATTTTATCACTGATGGCGATGAGGTCTGCCTGATGTTTTTCTACAGATTGGATGACAGATGATTTATTGGGACTTATTTTTTTGGTTTGCGCCATTGAAAGAGTGTTGACAATCACCAAGAGAAGTATAAGAGAGAGCCGCATAGAGTTTGGTTTAGGAAGGGAAGATATTAAAAATAATGTGAGGTTGAATGATTGGAGTAAGCCCATTTCACAACCTTTTTTACAAACGGTGTGTCCAAAGGAAAAATCAGTGAATTATGAAGAAGCTATTGGTATTATTAGTCATCGTTTCAGCTTGTTCTAAAGAGACCGTTACGACTTCGAATTGCGCGATAGAAGCAACTGTTCGCGACCTGACTGGTTTAGACGGTTGTGGCTTTGTATTCGAGCTGAATGATGGCACCCGATTGGAACCACAAATTCTGATGTATTGTGGTACGATGCCATTAGCGCCCGAGATAACCAATGATCCACTTTATAACTTTCAATTTGTGGATGGAAAGCGAGTAAAGATAAGTTATGAGCAGGTAGAAGGCGCCAGTATTTGTATGGTGGGGCCGAGGGTAAAAATCACGTGCCTCACAGAGTTGTCCGTACCAGAAACTAATTACTGACTTGTTGAAATCAATTCTACTTCTCGGCAATCATCGCCAGAATCTCGTCAATAAATTCGCGGGTGTTACTCAGGCGCGGCACTTTGTTTTGCCCACCCAGTTTGCCTCTTCGCTTCATCCAATTATAAAACGTGCCATTAGCCACACTGTGAACGATCGGTGCAACTAGAGCAATGTCGTGCGCACGCTTGGCATCGTAATCGGAGTTCACTTTGCGTAATGTATTGTCCAGTATGTGTGAGAAGATAGATAAGTCAGAAGGTTGAATTTTAAATTCGATGATCCACTCATGTCCGCCTCGCTTGGATTTTTCCAGATAGATTGGAGCTGCTGTGAAATTATCAATAACAGCACCGGTTTGTTCGCAGGCAGCGGTGATGGCTGTTTCAGCATTTTCGATGATCACCTCTTCGCCAAAGGCATTGATAAAATGTTTGGTGCGACCGGAGATTCGAATGCGGTAAGGTGACTTGCTAGTGAACTTGATTGTATCACCAATATTGTACCGCCACAAACCGGCATTGGTGGTGATCACCATGGCATAATTTTTTCCTAACTCTACATCTTGTAAAGCGATAGCATCTGGATATTCTTTATCTAATTCCTCCATGGGAATAAATTCGTAGAACACCCCATAGTCTAACATTAGCAATAGATCTTCTGAATCTTTTTGATCCTGAATACCAAAAAATCCTTCACTGGCATTGTAGGTTTCCCAATACTTCATGCGATCGCTTGGTATCAGCGACTTGAAAAGATTTTTGTAAGGCTTGAATGCCACGGCACCGTGAAAGAAAACTTCCAGATTTGGCCACACTTCTAAGATTGAATTTTTTTTCTCGAGTTCTACAATGTGTTGCAGCAAGAGTACCGTCCACGTAGGCACACCAGCAATCTGCGTAACATCGACACGAGCGGTTTCGCGTGCCAGCTTTTCAATTTTTTCTTCCCAATTATCCATCAGCGCTACTTCCAAACTGGGAGTGCGAATAAACTCCGCCCATGGAGGTAAATTTTGCATGATCACAGCCGATACATCGCCATAATGAGAAGAGGAAGTGGGGTCGTATTCATTCACACGATAACTGCCGCCCACGCCCAGTCCTTTGCCTGAGAATATTTTAGTATCGGGATAATTGTTGATGAAGATGGAGTATAAATCTTTGCCTCCTTTGAAGTGGCAGTCTTCCAACGCTTCTGATGTTACCGGAATGAATTTGCTGCGTGCGTTGGTAGTGCCGCTGGATTTGGCAAACCACTTTACTTCCGAAGGCCATAGGATGTTTTGCTCACCTCGCATTAATCGTTCGATGTAAGGAAATAGCTGCTCGTAGGTGTGAACGGGGATTCGTTTCTTAAAATCTTCGTAGTTGACAAGATCTTCAAAGGCATACTTTTGACCGAACTCGGTGTAGCGAGCGGCTCCAATCAGCTTCTTTAATACTTCGTCTTGCACTTCAAATGGGTATTTCATGAAAAGCTCCATTTGATGGATACGCTTTTTCATGACCCAGGCAAGGATAGAGTTTAGGATTTGCATGCCAACGAAACCTCAAAAATAGCCCTAATTAGCTAGGCGGCAATAGGGAAGTAAGGTAATTGCTAAAAATTAAGATTTTGACAGCTGGGCTTGTTTTCGGTATATCCAGATATTGCGGATGTACACCACCAAACCAAGCGATTGAGCTACTAATAACACGGGGTCTTTACGGAAGATAGAATAAATTACCACCAGCACAGACGCGAATGCACTGATTACCCAAAAGCCCAAAGGAAGTAAGGATTGTTTCGCTTTTTCAGAGAAGTACCATTGATAGAGATAGCGGCAGTTGAGAAGTAATTGCCCGCTAATGCCAATGATGAGCAATAGCAAAGTTCCTTCCCCAAGTGAAAAATTTAGCTGGAGTTGAATCGCTGTAAACGCAATGCCGGGAGGAACGAAGTAAAGCAACCATTGAAATGCCCTTGGAATTTTTATCCACGCACCTTTAAGCTGTAGGTTGCGAATGTAAATGTAAAACGAGATGCCTTGCCCCAGCAGAATAACGGCATCATGACGGATGAGCCCGTAGAGTAAAAAAAGAAAAGAGCCACACAAACTCAGTACCCAAAAAATGGTTGGCGAGAGAACGCGCCCAGCTCGTTCGGATAAAATCCATTGCACTACCGAGCGCGCCCCAAACAAACCTTGAGCGAAAAATCCCAGCGCATAAATCCAGTACGACTGATCCATATCTGCCGGAAAATGTACGCATTATTCTTCGGTGTTTTTTAAGATGCTCAATAAGGAATACGTTCCGTTGATCACCATTTTCGCTTGCACTAATTCAGCAGGCAAGATCACTTCTGTAAAGTCGCTTTGCGATTTGCCTACTTGTACTTGCACCATTAGATAGTGAAGCGAATCTTTCTCTACAAAAACAAAATGTTGATTGTTGTATGCCACTACAGCAGTCGAAGGTAAAACAAGATGCTCGCTTGCTTCTGTTTCGATCAGCGCTTTGAAGTACAATCCGGGAATTAAGCCTGGATCTTCTTTTTCGAAATGACAATGCACGCGCACGGTGCGATCGGGAGAGATTTCTTTGCCAACCAAAAATACCGTAGCCATTCGTTCGGCATTTTCATTGGAAAGCATCACCCGCACACGTTGCCCAATTTTCAAATTGGGCAAATCTTTTTCAAACACCATCGCCTCGGCATGCAAATGTTCGGTGTCTACAATTTTAAACAGTATGTCGGTTGGGCTTACATGCATACCTATATTTACATTGACTTGCGTAACAAAACCAGAAATTGGTGAAGCGATGGTTATTGTATTTTTAATCTCGCCTGTTTCTAACTCAGTCGGGTTAATTCCAATCAATTTCAATTTGGCGCTCATGCCCTGTACTTTGGTTTTGGTGCTCAGGTAATTGGACTTGGCCAACTGCAAACTTTTGGCAGCGCTTACATTTTCTTTCACTAATTCTTGCTGCCGATTGTATTCTAACTCGAGAAACTCCAATTGATTTTTGTTGAGCAGATAATCTTCCTGTAGTTGAATGTAGTCGGGGTGTTCCATCATCACAATGGTTTGCCCTTTCTTTACGCGC
The DNA here is from genome assembly GCA_013140555.1 of Cyclobacteriaceae bacterium. Lineage (GTDB taxonomy): Bacteria > Bacteroidota > Bacteroidia > Cytophagales > Cyclobacteriaceae > ELB16-189. The sequence continues at coordinate 29,091 of JABFSO010000079.1, forward strand.
ATGCCTTGTAAAATGTCGGTGGACTTTACAAAGCCTCCCAACGGAGCAGAGATGGTGACCATATTTTGAGGAGGCACATCGAGCATTCCATTGGCATTGATCACACCACTCATAATCTTTTTTTCAGGCGTGCCCAATTTTATATCCAATAATTTGAATTGCTCTGCCGATAGCGTTACCCCATTCGCTTCGTGAGTAGCTGCATCGGCTGCGGGTTTATCAGATGAAGAGCAAGCCATCAAAACGATAAAAAGACAGAGACTAAGTTTTGCGATTAAGTTCATGTGTATGCGATTAAAATTTTCCGAGTAAGTATTCCATTTTTAAAACCGATTGATTGTATTGTGTGAGTGACAACAGGTAATTGCTTTTCATACTCAATGCGGTTTTTAAGGATTGCAAATATTCTATGTAGCCGATTTCACCGGCCCGATAGGCTTTGCCCGATTGGGTAATCATCAGATTGGCGTTTTGTAAAGCACTGCTTTCATAATAAACTAAGCTCGCCTGATTTTTAGCCAGCTCTTTTTGCGCTTGCGCGAAATTGCTTTTCAAATTTGTTTCGAATTGCTCGGTTTCGTTTCGGGTGATTTCTTCTTGTATGCCGGCTGATTTGGCTCGTGCTAATTGCGGAGCTACCCACAAAGGAATGCTCAGACCTAGTTGAAATCCTGTGAAACTTTTGCTCGAAGGAAAGAAGACATCTTGACCGTTGATGTTTTGAAATCCGGTGAGGCTTTGTGTGAAAAACCCAACTGTGAAATCCGGAAGTAATTTATTGTTTTCAAGTCGCTTGGCTTGTTTGCTGACGGTGACTTGTTGTTTTAGATAGCTCAGTTGTGGATTCGTCATCCAGTTGGAAGAATCAATCAACGACCGCTTGATTAGTTTTTCAGAATGATAAACCGGCTGTTCTGCTTTAAGTAATGCTTGCAAACGCGTGGCCGCGATTTCCATATCGGTTTGATTGATGCGCAGTTGATTTTTCACTTCCAGCAGTTGACTTTCGGCTGTGGTTTTTTCCAACAGATTGCTCTCACCGGTTTTGAATCGTACGCCTGCTGCGCGACTGAAATCCTGAAACAAACTATCCTGTGATTCAAGCAAGCGATGGAGCGCATCGAAATACAGCAATTGCTCGTAGGTAAATTTTACCTGATAGGCAATTTCATTTTGTATTACCAACAAATTTTTCTGACTTCCCGCTACATGTTCTTTTCCCAACTTTACCTGATTGATTAAAGTGGTTGGAAATGGAATAGTCTGTGTGAATGTGTAATTATCGTCTTGTTGAAGCGAGTTGTATTGCCCATGCACCCACATCACATTTAGTTTACCAATATCGGTGCCCGTCTTTTTCAATTGCCGGTAGTAGTCAATAGAATACTCCGCTGCTTTTACCGACTGATTTTTTTCTAGGGCAATCTGCACCGCTTGTTGTTGCGAAAGCACCTGTGCATTCACCAAAAAAGTACTGACCGAAAAACAAATCAGTAGGATTGCAAAAATTTTTAAGTTCATATTATTCATAAGAAGGTTTGTCTTTTTCAAAGTAAGTGTAGAGCACCGGCAACACGACCAGTGTCAAAAGTGTAGCTGAAATCAATCCGCCAATCACTACGGTTGCCAAAGGACGTTGCACTTCCGCACCCGAGCCATTGGAGAGCGCCATCGGCAAAAAGCCGAGAGAAGCCACCAGCGCAGTCATCAGCACGGGGCGCAGACGCGTTTCGGTTCCCTCTTTCACAATTTCAGAAATCAATTTGTTTTCATCTTTTTTCAACCGGTTAAATTCAGCAATCAATACAATGCCATTCAATACGGCTACACCAAACAATGCAATGAAACCGACACCAGCAGAAATACTGAAAGGCATATCGCGCAACCAAAGGGCAAACACACCACCAATGGCAGAAAGAGGAATGGCGGTAAAAATCAGAAGACCATGCTTGAATGAATGGAAGGTGAAATAGAGTAGCACAAAGATCAGTGCCAATGCCAAAGGTACCGCTACCATCAGTCGTTGTTTGGCTTCTTCCAGATTTTTGAACGAACCGCCATACGTAGTGAAGTAGCCCGGTTCAAATTTAATTTGCTTCTGAATTTTTTGGTCGATCTCTTTTACAATGCTCTGTACATCTCGGCCACGAATATTAAACCCTACGGCAATTCTGCGCTTGGCATCATCGCGTTGAATTTGATTGAGGCCTGTCACCAACTGAACAGACGCAAGTTCTTCCAGGCGCACTTGCTGGCCATTGCTGGCCGTAATATACAAGCCTCGGATATCGTCCATCGATTTTCTTTTCTTTTCATCGAGGCGAATGACCAACTCAAATCGTTTTTCCTTTTCATAAACCCAGCCGGCTCCTTCACCCGAAAAACTAGTGCGAATCACGCGGTTCACATCATCGGTGCTTAAGCCATATTGCGCGATGCGACTGCGATCAAACTTAATCACATACTGCGGAAGCCCGCCCATCGGTTCAATGTAAATATCAGCTGCGCCTTCTACCTGACCCGCAATTTTTCCGATCTCATCGGCATAGCGCTCCAGCAGTTGAAGATCTTCTCCATAAATTTTTATCACCACATCTTGTCGCGCACCCGTCATCAATTCATTGAACCGCATTTGAATGGGTTGCTGAAATCCGTAGAGCACGCCCGGCATTTTTTCTTCTAGCTTCTTCGACATTTTTTCGGCCAGCTCATCGCGTGTTTCAGCGCTCGTCCATTCACTTTTGTCTTTTAAAACAATAATTAAATCACTTGCTTCAATCGGCATGGGGTCAGTTGGAATTTCAGACGTTCCGATTTTACCAATTACTTCTTTCACCTCGGGAAAATTATCGAGTAACACACGCGAACTTTTTTGAGTAGTCTCAATCATCTGCGTAAGCGAACTGCCCGTGAGCAATCTGGTTTCAACTGCAAAATCTCCTTCGTCTAGTGTGGGTATAAACTCGCCACCCAATTGTAAGAATATGAAAAGGCTGGCCAAAAAGAACACCACAGAACTGATAACGATGATCAACCTTCTGCGCAAAGCAAATTGAATCACCGGGCGGTAGATGCGATGAAAAAACGCGATTAGGCGATCGGAGATGTTTTGTTTGTGATTCGTTTTTTTGCTGAGAAAAAGCGATGACACCATCGGCACGTAGGTGAGCGATAACACCATAGCTCCGATGATGGCAAAGGCCACTGTTTGTGCCATCGGTCCAAACATTTTTCCTTCAATCCCAACGAGTGATAGAATCGGGAGGTAAACAATTAAGATGATGATCTGCCCGAACGCAGCAGAATGCATCATGCTGTTGGCCGAATGATTCACTTCTTCGTCCATCTGCTGCTGAGTGAGGTGTATGCCACTTTGCATTTTAGCTAAGTGATGCAGCGTGGCCTCTACGATGATCACTGCGCCATCTACAATCAAGCCGAAGTCGATCGCGCCTAAACTCATCAGGTTTCCAGATACACCAAACAAATTCATCAAGCTAATGGCAAACAACATCGCCAATGGAATGACCGATGCCACGACTAGTCCGGCTCGGAAATTCCCCAACATGAGCACCAACACGAACACGACAATCAATGCACCTTCTGCCAGGTTTTTAGTAACCGTGCTAATAGCGTTGTTTACAAGTTTGGTGCGATCTAGAAATGGCTCGATTGTTACGCCTTCGGGAAGCGTTTTTTTGATTTGCTCGATGCGTTCTTTTACTTTTTTAATTACGAACGAAGAGTTCTCGCCTTTCAACATCAACACCAGTGCTCCTACCACTTCGCCCTGATCGTTGTAGGTCATCGCACCATAGCGCATGGCGTGACCAAATTGCACACTGGCAACATGGTTGATGAGCACGGGTAATCCGTTGTCTAAATTTTTGACTACGATTTTTTCGATGTCGGCTAGGCTTTCTACCAACCCTTCACTGCGAATAAAGTAGGCGTACGGTTTTTTATCGATGTAGGCGCCACCGGTGTTCTGATTGTTTTTTTCAAGTGCAGTAAAGATTTCACTGACGCTCACATTCATGCTGCGCAGCTTCTCCGGATCAAGTGCAATTTCGTATTGCTTTACATGTCCACCAAAACTGCTGACATCGGCTACACCCGAGGTGCCTAGTAATTGCCTGCGCACAATCCAATCTTGAATGGTGCGGAGTTCGGTAGGATTGTACTTTGATTCGAATCCTTTTTTAGGTTTTAAGATGTATTGATAAATTTCACTCAAGCCGGTAGAGAGCGGTGCCAGCTCCGGATTTCCGGCTCCGGCAGGAATAGCACTTTTGGCAGAGGCGAGTCTTTCGTTTACTTGCTGCCTCGCCCAGTACACATCGGTATCGTCTGTGAATACAATGGTAACAACAGAAAGCCCGAAGCGAGAGAAGGAGCGCATCTCAGTGATGTGGGGGATGGTGGCCATCGTTTGCTCGACCGGAAAGGTCACGAGTCGCTCTACCTCGGGAGCGGCCAAGGATGGCGAGACGGTAAGCACTTGCACCTGATTGTTGGTGATGTCGGGCACAGCATCTATTGGCAAGCGCGTGAGCGAATAACTGCCCCACACAATGAGGCAGAGTGTAAGAATCGAAATGATAATCTTATTCTTAATAGAAAATGAAATGATGCGGCTAAGCATGTCGTATTTGTTGAAGAATGAAATAAATGGATGACAACTGCTTTTGGTAAAGCAAAATTGATATCAACGAACCTGTAAGTAGAAGTAACTTACGAGATGGTTAACAAGCTTTGGGCGGCTGAAAAATAGCAATCAACGGAGAGTTGAAAGAAGATTCTTTGTAATGAAAGGAAGGCTGTGAGATGATAATGGGCATGAGTTGGGTGACAGCAATTTTTACATCAGGCTCAGTGGCGGAGTGAGCGCTAAAGCAATGACCCACCACTTTAAATGGTAATTCATTGTCGTGTTCATCATGGGCCACATCGCTTTGATAATGCAATTCTAAAAATTCCCAGAAGGAAATTTCTTGTGCTAATTTTTTGTGTTCCGCGAAGTGTTCGATCAGAATAGGCAAGCGCATGGCTTCATGCAATTCGGTAAACGAATTGATGTACACCAAAAGAAATAAAATTGAGAGTGTGCGCTTCAACATGGTCGTCTGTGATTGTAAAGGTATAAAACGATTAGCAAATAGATGCAATTGACCATGTAATAAATGGAAATAGTGGTGATTTAAAGGTTTAATCGGTAAACAGCTATTCTCAAAAAGATGTAAATAATTGTCACAGTTCTGTAATCGCCAGTAACCATCCAACTAACTTGGCGTACTACACATCACTAACCAAACCCTTGTTTATGATTCTCAATTACTTCTTGTTGTCGTTTCGCAATTTGGTGCGTCAGCGTGGCTATGCAGTAGTGAACTTGTTTGGATTAGCGTTGGGTTTGGCCGCGGCTCTGTTCATTCTTTTGTATGTAAAAGACGAACTCACGTTCGATACCATGCATCCCTATGCAGCGAATACGTATCGCATGGGATATAAAGTACAGTTTCCTAATGGGAACTCGGAAGCAGCCCCCTACGCACCGGCCGGCTGGGATAATTTTATTCAATCGAATTATACCGGAATCAAAGGCATCACCAGCTATGCATCGTGGAGTATGCCCACCAGCATTGGTTATGCACCCAAAGAACGCATCATTTTAACCGAAGATATTATTTGGGCGGAATCATCCATTACCGACATCGTTTATTGTCCCATCATTAAGGGTGCGGCTTCCAATCCGCTCAAAGAAATCAACTCGATGATTTTGACGGAATCCTCCGCAAAGGAATTATTTGGAAACGAAGATCCTATCAACAAAACAGTCACTGTTTCACATCAGGCAACCAACGGCCAGAATGTAGAAATGATTGTAACTGCCGTGATGAAGGATTTACCTTCCAATTCGCACATCAAACCAAAATACATTTTCAACATACTAGCATTGAAGCCCTACATTCAAGACCTTGAAAATATTCTCGCCACTTCCATGGGCGATGGCAACAATGGCTTTTGGACGCAATCGTATTTTGTATGCGAAGACCCCAGCAAGATTGAAGTGATCAAAAATGATTTGCAGAAACGCGCTAATGAAATCATTGCGAAAAATAAATGGGATATCAAGTTTACACCTGTGATTCGTAAGATCACGGACATTCACTTTGATAAAGAAATGGATTGGACCATCGACCACAAAATGGCAGACATCAGCTATATGTATGTGTTCATTACCATTGCTTTGCTGATTTTGGTGGTGGCGTGTATCAATTACATCAATCTTTCTACCGCCAAGTCCGCTAGCCGTGCGCGCGAGATTGGTTTGCGCAAAACTTTTGGCGGCATTCGCCCGCAGTTGTTTTTTCAATTCATGATGGAATCGTTCGTGTTGGTGCTCATCTCCGCGATCATTGCACTCATACTGGTAGTTTTCTTCATTCCTCAATTCAATCAATTAACCGGAAAGACATTCACCTTTGCACATATCTTTAACGTACCGATGCTTTTGATCATTGTCGGTGTGATTTTGCTCGTCACCATATTGGCAGGCAGCTATCCGGCTTTGTTTGTATCGGGTTTTCAACCGGCAGCCGTATTGAAAGGAAAGTTTGCATTTGGAAAAGGATCCACGCGCTTTCGTCAGTTTTTGACAACACTTCAATTTGTAGTAGCGGTAACATTGTTGGCCGGCACCGTCATCATCGTGCGCCAAATGGATTTGCTAAAAAATTCAAAGTTGAATGAAGCCGGTCGACAAATTGTTTCCATTCGCTATGGCGGATTTAATGGGCAAGCTACCGATCAGCAATATCTCACATTCAAAAATCAGTTATTGTCTGATCCGCAAATAGAATATGTTACACTCGCAAATCACTTACCTCGTTTGGATTTCTTCGGGCCGATCAACATGCAAATGCAGTTTCCCGATATCAGCGAAGACAAGCATGAATGGTTTCAACTCAATGGTGATTTCGATTTTCCGGAAACATTCCAACTAAAAATACTGGCCGGTCGCGATTTTGATGAAAAGAACATGGCCGATTCAATGGCGGTACTTTTAAATGAGTCGGCTGTGAAAGCATTAAAGCTGAAGCCACAAGAAGTGGTTGGCAAAACCATTGTTCGTCCGGATTATGTAATGGGCTACCAGGCTCCTGATTCAACCAAAGCATCCATTACAGGAATAGTAATTGGCGTGGTAGAAGATTTTCCGTATCAATCCAAGCGCAAGAAAATTGAGCCGCTGGCTATTTCACCGAAGCCACACATTTTTGATCGTATCATTCATGTGCGCTTGCCGGAAGGGAAAATTCAAGAGAAGATTGCTTTCTTAGAATCTACGTGGAAGAAAAATTTTCCGCAGTATGGCTTCGACTATTGGTTTGTAGATGAAGAGTTTGGCCGTATGTATGAAAACGAAACGAAAGTGGCTAACCTCACAGAAAAGTTTTCGGGGCTTGCGATTTTGATTACATGCGTTGGCTTGTATGGATTGGCAGCGTTTATGTCAGAACAACGCACGCGTGAAATCGGTATTCGTAAAAGCATGGGTGCCAGCAGCTCACAGATTTTGATTTTGCTGTTGAGTGTGTTTGGTAAATTGTTGTTGCTGGCCAGTTGCATTGCCATTCCGGTAGCATATTATCTTGCTAATCAATGGCTGTCGAGTTTTGTGTATCAAACCAGTTTGTCGGTGTGGATATTTGGTGGGGTTGTTGGGCTAGTTGCTTTGATTACGTTGATTACCGTAGGATACGAAGCATTGAAAGCTTCGTTATCAAATCCAGTGAAGGCGTTGCGCCATGATGGATGATAAACAACTCAAAACAAACTCAAGTTTCCGCCTTTTCTGAACTTTGTCAAATCATAAGCCGGCATGTTTTTATCTGCGAAATATTTTTTCTTAGAAGAGCGAAAGAGTTGGTGAATGACATCGGCAATGTTTCCATCGCCTCGCATGCGCCTGCCAAACTGCGAATCATTTACGTTGCCTCCGTGCATGGAGCAGATTTGGTTCCACACTTTTTCAAACCTGTCCGGAAAATTCTTTTGCAACCAATCTTCGAAAATATTTCCTATGGTTCCATTCAATCTTACGATTGTCATGCCAGCATTGCGCGCACCATGGTCGGCTGCTGCTTTTAAGATGGCTGGTATTTCATGATGATTTAATCCGGGAATGATGGGTGCATTCATAATCCCAACAGGAATATTTGCTTTCGCTAATTCTTCTACTGTTTTCAACCTCTTAATTCCACTCGCTGTGCGCGGCTCCATAGCTCTGCGTAACTCTTCGTTGAGCGTTGTGATCGAAATGTAAACATGGACCAAATTATCCGCAGCCAAATCTTGCAACAGATCAATGTCACGAACCACTAATCCATTTTTGGAAATGATGCTCACCGGGTGTCGATACTGCGCCATCACTTTCAAAAGCTGGCGTGTAATGCCCCACTTTTTTTCGAGTGGCTGATAGCAGTCTGTATTGCCACTCAGCATGATGGGCACAGCATTCCACGATGGCTTTAGCAATTCTTGTTCGAGCAAACGCGCGGCATTTTTCTTCACCACAATTTTACTTTCAAAGTCGAGGCCGGCACTGAAACCGTAGTACTCGTGTGTGTTGCGTGCATAACAATAAATGCAACCATGTTCGCAGCCTTGGTAGGGATTCATCGAATAGCCAAAGCCGAGATCGGGGCTATCCACACGATTCACAATTTTTTTGGCATTCTCTTGAAATACTTGCGTGTGCGGATTTTCGAGTAAAGGTTCATCCAGCCCTTCGATGTGATCGGTAACGTAATGCGATTTTAAAAACCGGTTTTCGCTTTTGATTTGTGCGCCACGCCCCTTAAAGTAATTGTCTTCCACAGGTTAAAAATACTAAAATATTTAGTAAACGATTAGATAAACCGCAATTTTTCAATGGAAACCTGTTTACATTTGACTATTAATAGTCAAATAACTCATGGCCAGTTCTCTCTCCTATTCACCAACTCCGGTAATCGAACCGAAACTGGAAGGGATGAATGGCGTGCGTTTGCTGGTAAAAAGAGAGGATTTAAATCACCCGTTTGTTTCCGGTAACAAGTGGTGGAAACTGAAATACAATCTGGAGCAGGCGAAACGAGTCGGGCACGATACTTTATTAACCTTTGGAGGAGCGTATTCAAATCACTTGTATGCAACTGCCGCAGCCGCACATGAGTTAAGCATGAAGAGCATAGGTATTGTTCGAGGTGAGCGTACCAACCCACTTAACCAAACACTTTCTTTTGCTGAATCACGTGGAATGAAGCTCCATTTTATTTCGCGGGAAGCTTATCGAAAAAAGAATGAGCATGAATTCCTTCAATCAATCCGTAATCAGTTTGGAGAAGTGTACATCCTTCCGGAAGGAGGCACGAATGAATTTGCTGTGCGTGGCTGTACAGAGTTTGCTAAAACATTGGAACAGGAAATTGATTTTGATTATTTGTGTTTGCCGATTGGCACAGGCGGAACGATGGCGGGGACGATCGAAGGCTTATCATCCAACAAAAAAGTCATTGGCTTTTCATCGTTGAAAGGTGGTGATTTTTTAAAGAATGAAATTCAATCGCTTGTTTCAAATACACAACTTGATTGGCAAGTGAATACAGATTATCATTTCGGTGGCTATGGTAAAACCACAAATGAATTGATGACATTTATCGGAGATATGAAAATGAATTATCAACTTCCGTTGGATCAGGTTTACACGGCAAAGATGATGATGGGTGTTTTGGATTTGATCCACCAAAATTATTTTGAACACGGGTCGACCATTTTGGTTTTGCATACAGGTGGATTGCAGGGGAATGGATTGATCAATTCGTAAAGGCTGCATGAAAAATCTGAAATACATATGGTTTGCGTTTTTTCTTTCAAGGATAATTGTTGGCCAAGCTCAATCCGATTCAACACGCAGCCAAATAGCCTACTCAATATCCACATCATTCGGAAATGTAATTGCCAATGCCGGTGAATTAGAAAACAACACGATGAGTCAGGCTAATGGTTTTGCGGTGGTAGTTCATTGGCAAAAAACGGATGCAGCCACTTACAATCTATTTGCTTGTTATCCACGGCACTCGCTTTCGTTGACGTATCAGCAATTTGAGAACAAGGCGCTCGGTGGAGGATTTATCCTGAACTATTCGTTGTCGCCTTATTTTACATTGAGCAACCGAATCAGTTTATATCCCACTATTTCGGTTGGCCTTTCGGCTCTATCAAATCCTTATTGTTTGAATTCGAACCCCAACAACAAATTGTATAGTTTACCGATGAATGCGTTTCTCGCTTTAGGTGGAGGCATTCGCTGGCAGTTGACTAAGCAACTGGCTGCACAAACGGCAGTGGCATTTAACCATGTTTCGAATGGGGGATGGAAAGATCCAAACAACGGTGTGAATTGGCCCGTGATAAGTGTGGGTGTAGAATACTCTCCATCGCAGCTTGCGTTGAATAAACGTACTCGCATCAAACCTACTGATCGCTTTCATTCGCTGCGTGTGGATGCAGCTGTTTTTGGATTGCTACGTTCGGGAATCATTTCTTCTATCGAAAGAAACAAACCAGTGATAGGCTTACAATTGCTTGCGAGCAAACAAACAACCCGCATTCATGCGTGGACGGTTGCTCTGGAGTTTTATCAGGATCAACTCGTGCAAGAACAATTGAAATCGTATGGAATCACTTCTGATGGTTTGCGCTTAGGCGCGATGGCTGGTCACGAATTTCTATTAGGAAAATTTATTTTCAGTCAGCAGTTGGGAGTTTATTTAGCAGGGCGCAATGGCGCGGAATTGCTTTATCATCGATGGGGATGCACGTATTTTTTGAAGGATCGATGGAGTGTGGGTGTAAACCTGAGAGCCTACAAAGCGGTGGCAGAATTTACAGATTTGCGTGTGAGTTATTCGTTGTTCAAAAAATAGCTTACGCCTCAACCTTTGCTCTACGCAACTGGAAGTTTTGACCCAAATAAACTTTGCGAACCAACGGATCGTCTGCCAGCTCTTGTGCCGTGCCCGCTTTAAATAATTTTCCTTCTACCATCAAATACGCGCGATCGGTAATGGCCAATGTTTCATCTACGTTGTGATCGCTAATTAAAATACCGATGTCTTTCTTTTTTAGTTTAGAAACAATGCCTTGAATTTCTTCCACGGCAATCGGGTCTACACCCGCAAAAGGTTCATCGAGTAAAACAAACTTTGGATCAACGGCTAGTGCGCGAGCAATTTCTGTTCTTCTGCGCTCGCCACCAGAGAGCACCATCCCTAAATTTTTGCGTACGTGCGTTAAGCTAAATTCCTCCAACAACGATTCTACTTTTTCTTTGCGTGCGGCTTTCGTCATCTCGCGCATCTCTAACGGAGCCATAATGTTTTCTTCTACAGACAATGAACGAAACACTGATGCTTCTTGCGCCAGATAGCCAATGCCGCGCTTAGCACGTTGATACATGGGCAAGTCGGTAATGTCTTCCTGATCTAAAAAAATCTTTCCGCCATTGGGTTTGATCAACCCAACCGTCATATAAAAAGTAGTGGTCTTGCCGGCACCATTAGGGCCCAACAGTCCTACAATTTCTCCCTGACCTACCTGCACCGATACATTG
>JABFSO010000303.1 GCA_013140555.1 Cyclobacteriaceae bacterium
TCATACTATTTTCGGAATGCGCATGCACCCTACACTTGGGTACGTTCGTCCGCACAATGGATTAGATTTTACAGCTCCCATGGGCTCACCGGTTTATGCAACGGGCGATGCGGTAGTGATGTATACCGGTTATTCTACCTATGGAAATGTAATTTATCTCGATCATGGCTTCGGATTTGAAACCCGCTACGCACACTTGACGCGCTACATTGTAGAACCCGGTCAAATGATCAAGCGCGGACAAATCATTGGTTATGTAGGTAACACGGGAGTTTCTGCCGGCCCACACTTGCACTACGAAGTGCACTATAAAAATGTACCGATCAACCCGATCAACTTCTTTCAGCGCGATTTGAGTAATAAAGAATACGAAAAGCTGATTGAATTGGGCAGCCAGTCAACCACTTCGTTGGATTGATCTGATTTTTTCTATTTTCGCGCCTCCATTTTATCTTTAACAACATGCGTTCGATTTTGCTTCTCGCGATCATCTTCGGTTTACTTACTACCGTTTCTGCTCAATCTAAAAAAGACACCGTTACACTCATTGGAGTTGGCGATATGATGATGGGTAGTAATTACCCAAATGGTGGAAAACTACCACCTGATGATGGACGCGGGTTGATGAAAGAGGTAGAACCTGTTTTACAAAATGCAGATGTCACCTTCGGGAATTTAGAAGGTGTATTGTTGAATGAAGGCGGAATCGCTAAAACGTGTCGCGACCCTAAAGTTTGTTATGTGTTTCGCAGTCCTGAGAAGTATGTTCAAAATCTGGTGAATGCCGGATTTGATGTGATGAGTTTAGCGAACAATCATTCGGGCGATTTTGGCGACATGGGAAAACGGAGCAGCATACGCGCATTGGAAGGTGCGGGCATCTATCAAGCCGGACAAACCAATAAGCCTTATGTAGTTTTTGAGCGCAATGGCGTGAAGTATGGAATGGCAGCCTTTGCACCCAACACAGGTTGTCCAAGCATCAATGATTTAACCGAAGCTAAAAGAATCATTCGCAAGCTGGATTCGCTGGTGGATGTCGTGATTGTTTCATTTCATGGAGGCGCAGAAGGACCTCAACATGAGCATGTGCCACGCAAAAACGAACCTTTCCATGGAGAAAATCGCGGCAACGTATATCAATTCGCACATCAATTGATTGATGTGGGCGCGGATGTTATTTTTGGGCATGGTCCGCATGTAACACGTGCAGTAGAAGTTTACAAAGATCGTTTCATTGCCTACAGCATGGGCAACTTCTGCACGTATGGAGGCATCAATGTATCGGGTATCAATGGACTTGCACCTATCGTAAAAGTATTTACGAGCAGCACCGGTAAATTTTACAAGGCACATATTACCTCTATCAAGCAATCATTTTACGGGCCAGTTGCCATTGACCCTGAAAAACGCGTTTTAAAGCGCATTCAGTTACTTACGCAACAAGATTTTCCTGAATGTAAAATCGAAATTGATGATCTGGGCTGGGTTCGATCGAAAACAAAGTGATTTATGGGATTGGTTGCTGATAAAAAAATTACCCATCATTGCTTCCAGCACAAAGAATTATTACTTTGCATCATGTTCATTTCGTAAAAGAAGTGAATCACCCCTCTTAACCACTGCATGGCGTACAAAGAAAAAGAAATTGAGAAGCTCTATTACTCGATCGGTGAAGTTGCCGAGCAGTTTAATGTAGCCCCGTCTCTGATACGCTTCTGGGAAACCGAATTCGATCTTATTCAGCCGAAAAAGAATCGCAAAGGCAATCGGCAGTTTACAAAAGAAGATATTGAAAGTGTACGCACCATCTATCATTTGGTAAAAGAGAAGGGTTTCACCCTTCAAGGTGCGAAAGAAATGTTAAAGAGTGACAGCCAATCGGTACGTGATAAAATGGATTTACTGGATTCGTTGAAAAAAGTAAGATCCTTTTTAGTAGAAGTGCGTGAGAAGCTTTCGTAAATAAATCAGAGCAATTCCCCAGCTCGCATCAACCCAAAGTCATTCGCTCCAATCACTCGCGAAACCAGGGTTATCATTTTTCGAATTAAGGTATGGATCAAGAAAGGCTTTCCTTTTTAGCCCTTCATCAAATTGCGGGTATCGGAGACAAACTCATCAAGCAACTGATTAGCTATTGCGGCTCAGCCGATCGGGTATTCAAAACTCCCAAAGGCAAACTACTTAAAATTCCGGGCGTGGGCGAAGTAACAGTCGCTTCCATCATGGAAGGAAGAAGTTTTGAATTTGCTGAAAAAGAAATCGCGAAAGCTGAAAAAACAGGCACCGAAATTATCTTTTATCTGGACAAAAAATATCCGCTTCGATTAAAACATGTAGAAGATGCGCCCGGCATTTTATATTACAAAGGAAATGCATCTCTGAATCCTTTAAAAACTGTTGGAGTTGTCGGCACACGCAAGGCTACAACCTACGGCAAAGAGATTGTTGAACAATTGGTGCGCGATCTGATTCCACATCAGCCATTGATCATCAGCGGGCTTGCGTATGGAATCGATATTCATGCACATAAACAATCACTCAAAAATAATCTGCAGACTATCGGTGTGATGGGAAGCGGCATGGATGTGATTTATCCGGCAACACATCGTGAAACTGCGAACAAGATGATTGGGCAAGGTGGACTACTCACTGAAAATTGTTTTGGCACCAAACCTGACGCACACCATTTTCCTGC
>JABFSO010000130.1 GCA_013140555.1 Cyclobacteriaceae bacterium
CATAGAAGCAGCACGAATGGTCTTGATTTTCGGAATGACTTGAAGGTTGGTGACCAATGGATACGTGATCTGGTCTTCCATGATCTGCGGGTTGCGCCCCATCCATTCCGTGAACACGATCACTTGGTTTTCGGAGAGATCGGGCAAGGCATCTACGGGTGTCTCTTTGATGGAGTAAATTCCGCCAATAGTGATCATCACAATCCCGATCAGTACCATGAATCGGTTATGAATTGCCCAACTGATTATTTTTTCTACCATTTTCTTGTTGTCAAAAGTCGTTTTTCGATCATCGCGGGTATCAAATAATTTTGACTATTTGTTATACTTTAGTGTCCATTGCACCAGTGCTTCAGTGTTGACAAATGAGATAACCTTTGTTACCGTTCTGATCTTCCACAGTGTAGATTGCGTTTTGTCCGAGTAAATTCGGATTTTCATCAAACCGGTAGACTTCCTTTATACTTACGTCTTTTAGTTTTCTCGTCTGGTCCGCCAGTACGATGTTGTTTTTATTGACAATATCAAATGCGCTTAGATATCCCTTGGCTCGTATCTCTGCAAGAACCTGCGCGATTGACCTGTGCGGGTGATCCACCAGTTGCAGCTTCTTGTATTCCCTAGCTGAAAAACCAGTGACGTTTCTGAATTGAGAAGAGAGATGCTGCACATTGGAGTAATGCAACCGGTCTGCTATCTCATTTAAGGATAATTGACCCTCTCGCAGCAGCCGCTTTGCGCGCTCAGTCTTTTGTCGAATCAGATATGTTTCAATGGTTACTTTTTCAGCACGGCTAAAGAGCTTGCTCAGGTTTTGGTAATTTTTGGACAACCGCCTTGAAATGAATACGGAAAATTTACCCGACCTGTCAAACTGTTCGATCTCATCGAGGTATTGTTTCACCGCAAGCTTGATCGCCTCTACGCATTTTTCCTCCTTTGTATAGATTAGCCGTAGATTGAATTCACTCAATTTCTTTTCAAGAAGGGGAAGGATATCCTCATCAGCTGATAGAAACGACACGTGACCAAGTTCAATTTTTACTTTAAGGACATTGAACTGATTTAGTATTTGCTTTACAACGTAAATGCAACGTTCGCAAAGCATGTTTTTAATATGCAACTTGAAGGCTTTCATAGAGAGAGTTATTACCGATAATAAAATATCAGAATGATTTAATGGGATGTCATTGATGAAAAGAATGCTTCAGCAAATGACATAGCATAACAAGTCGAAACCTTAGCAATAAAGGAACAACCGGTAGCTGACGGGTATTGAATCAAATAAGAAAGGAACAGAGAAGAACACGTATGGTACGACCTATGTATTGAGGTGGGCCATTGGGTGGGTGTTCGAACGTTGCAATAAAACCTAGATTTCCTCTTAAGCTGTTTTCATTTAAGACACTAAATAAAAGTGTGCTGATTAATCTATAAGCCTCAGCGCTCATTACGCTTACTTGCGCACCAGCCGTGCTTACCAAAGATGAATAGAATTGCTGGGTCAGGCCATCGCAGCAGCCTTCTTCTCCATTTGCTGACTCACGGTGGTGTTCAGTGCTACCATGATCATGAGTTGCAGAACTATCTTTGATGCCATGGTGGCCACCGGAAGAATGAGAATGGTTTTCATCTTCGTGATGATGTCCCAGTGATTCAGAAACAGGCGATAGTCGAGGAGGTTGAAATGAAACTATGCCCAAACCGCATAGAAAATCGCAGCCCAAAACCAACGCCATGGACAAGATAACGCATGCCGCCAAGGGGCACTTGAATCTTCGAATGGTTTTGAGCCTTATCATTTCTATAGTTCCCTTTTTGTAAGACAAAATACGCTAAACGAAATTGTGCTAACTATGACGGAACTTTGCACGAAACATGATAAAAGTCAGCAAATTCAAATAAATCATATCAATTTACAGAATTTTGACGAAACAGTACAATAAAAATGCCTTTTAAAAAAATGATAAATCTCGTCAGCGAAAACTGCTTACTAATTGGCATTGCTCTTTTGCCTTCATAGCTTTCTTTGTGCCCGTATTTCCATACATATCCATGTGATCTCCTTTCTCCATCCATTTTTGACATAGCCAACCGGTGGTGATTAATCATTTTATTAAAAGCGTTACTCGAGTTGGAGTTCCATCTTTCTGCACTCTTCTGCGCAAGCGCGACACGCTTCTGCACATTTTTTACAATGCTCGGAATGGGAATGCTTTTCACACTCGGCAGCACACGTATCACAAATTTCTGCGCATAGGTTGCAGAACTTGTTTACAAAGGCGACAGTGTGTTCGTCAGAACGTGCCATAAATGCTGCTGCAGTACGGCACATGTCTGCACAGTAGCGATCAAGCTCAATGCATTTAGCATACATTTGAGCATCCTTATCGTGCAAGCATGACGTTGCACAGTGTTCGCATTCTGCCGCGCAATCATTGCAAACATCAATCGCGGTTTTAAATTTTTCGTGACTCATAATTTCTGATTTTTAATTGTGTGTGTATTTTTAAGCTATGTAAATGTGTAACTTTTGATTTTGAAAATGTTACGCCCTTGCAGAAATGAGTTACGTCATTCACACATCTAATCATATGTCAGCATTTTATGAGCCAGTCTGCATTGACCTTAACTAGAGGCGAAACGATGTTTAGTAAGATGCGATGGAGCAGATTGTCCCATCAAGTGTAGAAAACAATCTACAATACTAACTGTCTTTACTTAATGATAACCTGTCGTCTGCATAATATCTTGACGGTGTAAAAGAATTTAATTGGTGCGAATAATGCACTCAGTTAGCCAATTGGATACGAGTGGAAGGTGGATTAGCATTGGAATTTGAGTCTTTACATTTTAATAAGTGTTTGACATGAGGAGCAAAGCTGGGCACTGTGAAATAAAAAAAGCCCGATTTTAGGCGGGCTTTTGTTAAAGCGGATTGTTCGATTATTATTTTTTACTGCCTTAATGCGCGGGCATCTTTGTGTACAGACAGTGAATTGCACAAGCCTGATTTTTATAGTTTTCATGAACGGTGGCGATCACCTTTCCCTGCGGATCGAATAGCTTGCAGGTTTCTCCTTTGCTGTTTGGTTCAATCGTGAATACCACTGCGCCATTAGTATCGTAGAATGTTCCGTCCTTGCCAATTTTACCCAGCTTGTGGCCCTTATAATCAGCAAGCTCATGCTTCTCGATTTTTCCAACTTTTTCACCTTTGGCATTGTAGATGATTCCTTGCTTGATCCATCCTAACTTCGTTCCTGCGGAATCCAATACATGCCCTGATGAGTTGAGGTGCGGGTGCTTGTAGTTGTCCTGAGCCATGAGAACTGGGAACGTGAGGGTCAAGATGGCCATTGCTAAAAGTGTGGTTTTTAATTTTTTCATTTTATTGATGTTATGGTATATTTTAAACCTTATTTGCTGACAATTATACGAAATATAATTAATGAGATTTAAATTTGACCCTTGTATCAATAAATATTGCGATCTTTTTAATGAGCTCACTTAAAAATGAAGTTGCATTCGTTTGAAATCAACGAGTTGATAAAAAATCATACCAAGAAGTTTCCTAAAATGATATAAATACACTGTCTCCCGCTTGACAAAATCTGAATTATATTTAAGTATTTGCTTAAATAAGTAAACAGTTTATACCTTTGTGCCGTTATCGCCTTAGAAAACAATTCAGCTATGGAAAAAAATACGTGTATCAGGGTTTTCGCTGACCAGGTGCAAATCAAGCAGTGCCGTGAAAAGATCACAGCCAATTCGAAGTCGTTCACTCAGCTTGGGAATATCCTTGCCCTGGCAGGCAATGAGGTAAGGCTTAAAATCCTTTACCTGCTCGAAGAAGAAAATGAGCTTTGCCCTTGCGACATGAGCGACATCCTGGGCATGAGCGTTCCCGCTGTTTCGCAACACCTTCGCAAACTCAAAGACGGCAATATCATCGAAGCAAGAAAAGTCGGGCAGACCATTTTTTATTCGCTGCGGCCTGAAAACATGAAACTGTTGCGACCATTTTTCAAGACCATCAATCAAATGAATCAAAATCCGGTGACGATATGAAAACAGAAAATCAAAAAGGTATGGTGCTTGGTGTTGCTGCTGCTGTTGCCGCGTCCCTGTGTTGCATCACACCTGTCTTAGCCTTGCTAGGAGGGATCAGCGGAATCGCTTCCTCCTTTTCGTGGATTGAACCCTACCGGCCTTACCTAATTGCATCCACAGTTGCAGTTTTTGGGTTTGCGTGGTATCAGCAGTTGAAGCCGCGCAAAAAAGATGAAATAGGTTGTGAGTGCGAGACTGATGAAAAGCCTTCTTTCTGGCAAAGCAAAACTTTTCTAAGCATCATTACACTCTTTGCAGCGTTGATGGTTTCGTTCCCTCACTATGCGCATATCTTTTACCCCAAGAGCCCGACAACCAATTTTATCATCGTTGAGAAGGGCAACATCCAGCAAGTCGAATTTAAAATCTCAGGCATGGACTGCGAAGCCTGCTCAGAGCATATCAACCACGCATTGGACGGAGTGCCTGGTGTATTGGAGCACATCACCTCTTATGAGCAAGGCACAAGCGTTGTAAAATTTGATGCAAGCAAAACCGGCAAGGACAAACTGGTTGAAGCAGTGAACTCAACTGGCTACAAAGTGACGGAAACAAAAACAATAGAAAATTAAAATCACAACAATTTATGAAAGCAATTATCATTTTCTTCGTATCCACCGCATTGGTTTGTGGATGCGGTTGTAAAACAACCTTCGCACAAAAACAAGAAAAACCATTTGCAGTGGCCAGCGTGAAGGTGGCTGAACTCAATGTGACGGGCATGACCTGCCAGGATTGCGCAGATCACATAACTGGTGCGCTTTCAAAAAAAGCAGGTGTTTTAAAATCCGATGTAAAATTCGCTGAAAATTCTGCGAGCATTACCTATGACCCTGCCTCTGTGAACGAAGCGGAGATCATCCGCACTATTGAAGAAGCAGGTTACAAGGCAGAGATAAAAGGAGTGGCAAGCAAAGAAGGAGTCAAAAAAGATCCGGCACCACATGCTTGTTGCGTGCCTAAGAAGAAAAATTAACGCTTGACTTCTCTTTTGAAAATACTTTTATGGAAGAAAATAAAAATAACTCAGGCCAATCAACAGTTACACTGGATATACAAGGCATGACATGCGAACACTGTGCCATGTCGATCGAGAAAAAATTTGAGGGAAAGAAAGGGATCATCGGCAAAAAAGTTTCGTATGGCGACAAGAAGGGAGAGTTTACTTTCGACTCTTCACTTATTTCAAAACAAGGTATCATTGACACCATCAATGCCACGAAAAGCTATCAGGTGGTGAGCAACGGAAATGAAAACGGTGCAGGAAAAAACCATTTTGACCTGATCATTATTGGCGGTGGATCGGCAGCTTTTTCCGCAGCTATCAAGGCAGAAGAATTAGGGCTGTCAACATTGATGGTCAATGCCGGACTTGCTTTTGGCGGCACGTGCGTGAACGTGGGCTGCGTCCCCTCCAAAACATTGATCCGCTCTGCAGAGGTTGTTTATCATGCCACTCACTCCAATTTTGACGGGATCAAACCCAAAGGCGCTGATGTTGATTTCGCTAAAGTGATCAAAGACAAAAAGCAACTGGTCGCTACACTGCAACAAAAAAAATATTTGGATGTGGTGAGTGATTTCGAAAATCTAAAAATGATTAACGGCTGGGCAGAATTTTTGGATAACAAAACAATCCTTGTAAACGGCAGTGATAAATACACCGCCCTAAAATTTATCATCGCCACCGGCTCTACTACTAATGTTCCTGAAATTGAAGGATTGAAAGACATCGACTACCTGACCAATGCCACATTGTTTGACCTTGAAGAAAAACCCGAAAGCATTACGATCATGGGAGCCGGTTATATCGGGTTGGAGATCGCCATGGCCTACAACCGGTTGGGTGTTAAGGTTCGTATTATCGAATTTACTGATCGTGTACTACGCACACAAACACCTGACATCAGTGCAGAACTTGAAAGCCAGATGAGAAGTGAAGGCATTGAAATACTTCCCAACTTCCGTGCAGTTAAGTTTGAGAAATCAGGAAGCAACACAATCATTCACTGCAAATGCCCTGATGGATCGGTGACCAAGCTCACCGAACCCTGGCGCATTGTAGTAGTCTCAGGGATAACGGCAAACACAAAGAGACTGGGTTTAAAAAATATTGCTTTGAAGCTCAGTGAAAAAGGAAACATCGTTGTAAATGAAAAATTGGAGACCAATGTTCCGAACATCTATGCAGCAGGAGATGTAACCAGTACGCCATCCTTTGTTTACACGGCCGCGCACGAAGGCATGGTGGCTGTCGAAAATGCTTTCATGGGAGCGGAAAAGAAAGTCGATTACTCTTCATTGCCGTGGGTCGTTTTCACCGATCCACAGGTTGCGGGTGCGGGGCTTGACGAAGTGCAGGCCGAAGCTTTGGGAATTCCCTTTGAAGTATCCAAACTTCCGCTGAGTGAAGTGCCGCGAAGTATTGCAGCCCGTGATACACGTGGGTTCATCAAACTGATACGTAATACGGAAACCGACAAATTAATCGGTGCAAGAGTTGTCGCGCCCGAAGGCGGTGAACTCATTCAACAGTTGAGCATGGCCATCAAGTATGGCATCACTGTAACAGAGCTGGCACAAAGCCTGTATCCTTACCTTACACTTGGCGAGGGCATAAAGTTGGCCGCTATTACTTTTGGGAAAGATGTATCGAAGTTGAGTTGTTGCGCGAGTTAAAGTGCTGCTCCTTTGGAAGGAGCTTTGGTGAATTCAAACTTTGCTAAGAATTGATGGAAATAAGGACTTGGACGCAAAGAAATTGCGTCCTTGCAATCAAAAATTATTTGCCAGTCTCTGGGGTTATAGCAGAGGAGGGCACGAATTCCCTTTCTTCTCGAAAAGTGCGCGAATCTCAAAACCTTCCGTCATGGAAAATTCGCAGATGAAACAATCTTTTTTGAATTCCACGATTTCTGAATAGACGCCACCACAAGCGAATTTACTTCCATTAGTTCTGCAAATGGTGTTACGTAATTCTAAAATTTCATCCTTTGAATTCTAACCGCGTTTAGAATAGCGAGCAAAGCTACACCTACATCAGCGAACACAGCTTCCCACATCGTTGCCAGACCTCCCGCTCCCAGAAGAAGAACAATTGTTTTTACGACAAAGGCTAAAGTTATATTCTGCCAAACAATTTTCCGTGTAGCTTTTCCGATATTGATAGCAACTGGAATTTTAGAAGGCTGGTCATTTTGAATGACGATATCTGCTGTTTCGATGGTAGCATCGCTTCCCAGCCCGCCCATGGCGATTCCAGCATCGGCTAAAGCCACCACAGGAGCATCGTTCACGCCATCACCCACAAAGGCGATGTGTACCCCGGGTGTTTTCAATGCTTCTGCTTTTGCCACTTTATCTTCCGGCAACAGATCCCCAAAGGCCTGATCGATGCCCAACTGTTTGGCGACCGCATTGACTACCGCTGTTTTATCACCAGAAAGTATCACGGTTTTAATATTTGACGCATGAAGTTTTTGAATAGTCTCAGCCGCATCATCTTTTACCTGATCGGCAATGATGAAATGCCCTGTATACTTGTTGTTGACTGCGACTAACACCACTGTGAAAGGAATGGAGTCTATTGCGCTATCATAAGCGACATTGAATTTTTTCATCAGCTTCGCATTGCCCGCCAGAAGTTCAATACCATCCACTTTTCCTTTCAATCCATGCCCTGCAATTTCTTCCACGTGTTGAACATTTACTTGCTGGTACGAGTTTTTCGCATAGCGCACAATGGCCTGACCTACCGGGTGCGTGGACTTGCTTTCGAGTGCCGCTACCAATTTTATCAATAACTTTTCATCAAAATCGTTCACCTGAATTTTCTGTACTTCAAAAATCCCTTTTGTAAGGGTTCCGGTTTTGTCCATTACAATCGTATTGATCTTAGCCATCACATCGAGGAAGGTAGAACCCTTGAACAAAATGCCATTGTGTGAGGCGGCACCGATTCCACCAAAATACCCAAGCGGGATTGAAATGACCAATGCGCATGGACATGAGATCACTAAAAAGATCAGTGACCGATAAAGCCAATCGCGGAAAATGTAACCATCATGCAAAAAGAAATAGGGAACTACTACCAACAGCACAGCTAATAACACGACAATAGGTGTGTACACTTCAGCAAAGCGAGAAATAAATTGTTGTGTTTGTGATTTGCGTGTGGTGGCGTCCTGCACTAATTGAAGGATGCGAGAGAGTTTAGAATCTTTGTAGGCCGCTGTTACCTTTACTTCAATGAGTGATTGCAAGTTGATCATACCAGCCAAGATGGTTTCACCTTTTTGTTTCGTGTCGGGTTTGCTTTCGCCCGTAAGTGCTGCGGTATTGAAAGAACCTGACTCAGAAAGTAGTTCGCCATCCAGGCCAATTTTTTCACCAGGTTTGACTTGTATTATTTCGCCTGTATTCACATGCTCAGCTTTCACGTCTTCGATCTTTCCATTGCGTACCACTGAAACAGTATCTGGCCTAACATCGAGTAAGGCCTGAATGGAACGCTTGGCACGGTTCACGGCTGCATCCTGAAATAATTCTCCTACTGCATAGAAGAGCATAACGGCAACGCCTTCGGGATATTCACCAATAGCAAATGCGCCTAGGGTTGCGAGGCTCATCAGAAAATATTCCGTGAAGACTTTTCCTTCGCTGATCTTACGGAAAGCTTTCATTAATACCGGCCCCCCGATAGTTATAAATGCTACACCGAACCAGGCAAGGCGGATATAATTTTTGAAGAACGTGGCATCTGTCTGGTCGAAAATGATGCCCGCGATCAAAATCATAAAACTTACAATGGACGGGAACCATTCTTTGTATTTACCAAAGATTGTTTGCGGGACTTCGAGTTGGTTATCGTTACAAACTGTGCTATCGCAATTTTGTGACATAAGAGTTTTGTTTTACAAATTGATTAAATAAGAAATTATTCCAAGTGCGATCAGTACAATACCTGTGATCCGCTTCTCATTGTGTTCCAGCCAATAC
>JABFSO010000003.1 GCA_013140555.1 Cyclobacteriaceae bacterium
TCTCCCGCTTCGCTGCCACCAAACCAAACATTTACAATAGCCGGCACATTTTCAGATTCCCACTTCAATGCGAGCGGTCTACCTGTAAATAACACCAACACTACCGGCTTGCCTGTTTTCAATAATGCTTTGATCAGATCACGTTGCGTTTCCGGAATTTGAATGTTCGTACGGCTTGAAGCCTCACCACTCATTTCGGCTGCTTCGCCTGCAGCTACGACAATCACATCTGCTTTTTTAGCAATAGCTATTGCTTCATTTCGCAACTCTTCGGCTGTGCGTTTATCCCGATGCAACGTTTTTCCAAACATGGTGGCACGCTCTTCAATCGCTTCATCTTCATCGAGGTTAGATCCTTTGGCATACAGCACTTTTGCTTTTCCTTCCAGTGCTTTTTCCAAACCGGCCTTCACGGAAATCGATTCTGCAAAACGAGCAGCTACACTCCAAGTACCTGTCATATTTTCTTTCGCATCTGCGAGTGGGCCTACCAACGCAATGGCTCCTGCTTTTTTAAGTGGTAATATCTCTCCTTGATTTTTGAGCAACACAAAACTTTGCGTAGCAGTGCTTCGTGCTTCTGCACGATTGGCCGCATTGAATACTTCTGACTTGGCGCGTTCTACATTGCAATATTTATAAGGATCAGTAAACAAACCGAGTTTGTACTTCGCCTCTAAAATTCTGCGGCAAGCATTGTTGATTTGCTGCTCTGAAATTTTTCCCTCCTTCACCGAGCGAGCAAGTGTATTAAGTAATCCCTCGCTTACCATATCCATATCTAATCCGGCTTCCAATGCCTTGACTGAAACAGTAGCAGTGTCACCATAGCCGTGCTCAATCATTTCTGTCAAACCGGTATAATCAGAAACTACAAAGCCTTTGAAACCCCATTCTTTTCGAAGCACATCTGTCAGCAACCATTTGTTGGCAGTTGCAGGTATTCCATCTACTTCATTAAATGAGGCCATGATACTTCCTGCACCTTCATCGATCGCTGCTTTATAAGGCGGAAGGTATTCATTGTACATGCGGTGATGACTCATGTCTACGGTATTGTAATCGCGGCCCGCCTCAGCAGCACCATACAACGCATAGTGTTTCACACACGACATGATTGTGTTGTTTGCTGACAAATCATTGCCCTGATAGCCGCGGACCATGGCTCGTGCTATTTGAGAGCCGAGGTATGGATCTTCGCCACTACCTTCTGATATTCTTCCCCATCGTGCATCGCGAGAAATATCTACCATCGGTGAGAACGTCCAATTGATGCCATCGGCACTTGCCTCTTGTGCAGCGATGCGCGCGCTTCGCTCAATCAATTTCAAATCCCACGAACAGCTTAAACCTAATGGAATCGGAAAAACACTTTCGTAACCATGAATAACATCCATTCCAAATATCAACGGAATTTTTGTTCTACTTTTTTCTACGGCCAACTTTTGCACTTCACGGATACGAGCCGCTGTCTTGATATTGAACAATCCACCAATCATTCCCTTCTCAATTTTTTTTGCGAGGTCTGAATTCTCCGCCTGGCCTGTAACAAACTCACCTGCCGAAGGCAAATTCAGTTGTCCAATCTTTTCTTCTAATGTCATTTGATTCAGAATAGAATCAACCACCACCGTCATGCGGTCTGATTTGTTGGATGAAGGATTCGAACAGCCAACTATGACGATGAATACTACGAAGGGGAATAATTTGACATTCATACAAGTGAGATTTGATTTGATGATCTGTTGCAAAAATTACTACTTACTTAGTTGTTTAAAATGCTAGGGAATAAAATTCAATTTTGTTTTTACCGACTGTATCTCTGGTGCTGACATGAATAAATTCCACAACAAACCGGTGCGGTGATTTTCAATCATGACCACAATGGGACCTTGATCGATTGCCAAGTATGAATTGGCAGTCCAAGCTTCTGAAATATTGAATGCATCGTAAAATCCGTAGGTACCCCAAAGTTTGTCGCCCATGGTATAATAGAAAAACTTCAATGCCTTCATAGATTCTACAGGTGTATAGGGAAAAGAAGACAATGCGGCTGTCGGAGTAATCACACCTAAATCATTGGACGGAGAATGCGCATTATAACCTACTTGATTATCGCTTGAAGTTAGCCCCCAGCACGATTCGCCATAGTTTGGATACTTTTTAGGATTGGCTACACAGTAAGCATAGTTAATTTTGGAGGCATTCACATTTTGCTCCCAGTAGTTTGCGTAGTCATCGGAGAAATGCGGGTCAAGGCCCAAGTAAGAATAATGAACCCAAAAGAGAGGACTAGGTGTGCCTAGCGGAAGTTTGATGCCGTAGTGTGTTCCACCAGTTTTGATACTTCCATTTTTTCCATAGCCATTGGTGTAAACAGATTTGGGAATACTGTGTGTTGGAGAAGCTGCGGCTAGTACATAGGTAATTTGTTCTTCAAAATATCCATACATGGCAAAGTTCATATCCCAATTATAGTTGGGCGACCAATGCCAGTACAAAACTTGTTCATTGTTTTTTCGATACCAATCCCACTCAACTGTTTCCCATAAGGTATTGATCCGTTTGATGAGGTTGTTTCCCACCGTATCGGTTGGTTGTAAATATTGCCGGACCGTTAGTAGGCCCTGCACTAAAAAGGAAGTTTCTACTAAATCGCCACCATTATCTTTGGTGCTAAATGGAATCACTTTCCCGG
>JABFSO010000170.1 GCA_013140555.1 Cyclobacteriaceae bacterium
GCAAATACAATTCTTCTACATAAAATTCAAAAGCAATCAAACCGGTTTTGTCACCAATGCTTTGAATAAAGACAAACGGCATGATATGCGCAAGGAATAATCCACCGATGGTTCCTAAAAGCGTCAGACTTACTCCTTCGAGTACCATGCTGCTCCACAGTTTGAAACGTGAAGCACCCATACTTCGCATGATCGCCAAATCGTACTTTCTTTCTTTCAATGAATTATAAAGCGCAATGAAGATACTGATCGCTGAAATAAAGACGAGCAAATAGGCCAAGCCCATTAGTACTGTTTTAGCAGATCCTAAAATCGTAAACAACCTTGCTGATTCAAATGCAGGCGAGGCCGCTTGCATGTTTGTTTGTGTGTTGATGTAGCGAGGCAATTGAATTGCCGCAATCGGGTTTTTGTATTTGATCAGTAAAGCGGTAATTTCCTTGGTTGAATCTTTTAGCTGATAACAGGGAATCAGTTTTAAATCGAGAGATTGATTCATATTGGATTTCTCCTCTCCTTCTTCATGTACATGCCACACGCTTGTTACTTGAGTCAAAATCAAATTGTCGATTACGCTTCCGGTAGGTTTCAAAATGCCAACCACTTTGTATTTGCTTTCTTCATGCGCGTGACCTTCTTTCGTTAATCCGTGGGCACTTTCAAAGGTACTGCCCATTTGAAGTTTGGTGAGTTCCGCCACATTTGCTCCCAGCGTTACTTCCAGTTCTTCTTTCCACCATTCTCCTTTTTGCAATTCAGCTTGATACAATTCAGCATAACCTTGCGATGTGCCGATGATTCGGAAGTTCATGTAACTGTCGCCCAAGGCTAGAGGAATGGCATTTTTCACCAAGCGATGATTGGCTAACTTTTCTGCTTCACGCAGATTGATATTGCCTGTCGGGAAATCGATATGAAAAATATTACAAAGAATTAATTGAAGCGGACTACCCTTCGCGCCTACCACCAGATCAATCCCTTTCGTGTTATCGGCTACCCGTTGCTCTAATTGCCGGCTTACTACTAATAACAATGTGATTACTGAGATACCTAGCGATAACAGAAATATGTTCAGTGCTGTATTAAGCGGCTTCGCTTTTAAATAACTCCATACCAAAGAAAAAATAGACATGATTTATTGGTTAATGATAGGAGTCTTTAATTCAATTTGTCGCTTGAATCGCTCTTTGAGTCGCTGGTCGTGTGTGGCTACCAGCAATGTAGCCCAACTATGGTTTGCCAGCTTTAACAAAAGCGAAATGACCTTCTCACAATTTTTATCATCCAAAGCGGATGTGGGTTCATCGGCTAAAATGAGCGCGGGTTTGTTCATCACGGCACGTGCAATGGCAACACGTTGTGCCTGGCCCACGCTCAGTTCTGTCACTTTCGCGTGAAGCTTATCCGCTAAACCCAACTCTTCCAAAATTTCAACCGCTCGCTCCGAATCCGCGGGGTTGCCGGCAAAAAAAGAAGCGGCCATTAAATTTTGTTTGACTGTAAGTGTGTTGATCAAATGATTCTTCTGAAAAATAAAGCCAATCTTTTTTCCTCTAAATTGATCTAACGCAGCGGGTGATAGTTTAGTAATGTCGACTCCTGCCAATTCTATCTTTCCTTGTTGCGATTGAAGTAAGCCTCCGACCAGATGTAAGAGTGTTGTCTTTCCTCCACCCGATTCACCCAACAGTAAACTATGTTCACCGGGTTGAATGGAGAAATCGGGAAAGTGCATTACACGATGACCGGCACCCGGATACGAATATTGAACGTTTTTTACTTCAACCATTGGCAGGTTTCTGAATAAGAGGAGACTTTACTGTGCGGAGCAAAATAAATCCGATAACAAAAAAGGTAGCAATGGATAATACGCCATTGCGCATGCTGCCGGTAAGATGTTCAGCTAAACCATAACTAAATGTGCCCGCGACAATCGACAAATTAAACGTACAATCAAAAAAACTAAAATACGATGCATAGTCAATAGAGTCGCGCGGAATGAGTTTAGAATAGGTGGCACGCGACAAAGATTGAATACCTCCCATCACTAATCCCACAGCCGTAGCCAAAAAGTAAAATTGCACTTCTGTAGTTACCAGATATGCCGCAAAGCAAATCAGTATCCAGAAACAAATCATTCCGAGTAAAGTTGGGCGGTCACCTACCCGCATTGAAACACGGGCAAAAACGTGGGCGCCCACAGCAGCCACCAACTGAATGATCAAAACTGTTGCAATTAATTTAGAGTCCTCCAAAGCTAATTCCTTCGACCCGAAAGTGGCAGCCATGTACATAACCGTCTGCACGCCCATGTTAAAGAAAAAATAAGCTAAGATGTATTTTTTTAAATCCGGATTCGTGCTAAGCGCTTTCCAAACTTTTGCTAACTCCTCGTACCCTCGAAGAAGCTTTCCTTTGCCAGCGTTTTTACGAATGTCAGGTAATTTGGCGAGTGGTATCTGGGCAAAGCCAATCCACCAGATTCCTACCAATAAAAAGGAGAAGCGTATTGCATCACCTTCTTTATAAAAATTAAATATCGAGAAATTCATGATCATAGCCAGATTGCTTACGAGGAGTACAACTCCGCCATAGTAGCCCATCGAATATCCTTTCGCGCTTACACGATTGAATTGATCATGGCTAACAATCTCAGGCAAAAAGGCATCGTAAAAAACCAAGCTGCCTGAGTAGC
>JABFSO010000149.1 GCA_013140555.1 Cyclobacteriaceae bacterium
GTGGTGCCTAGTATTTTTTGATTGGAGATGACGCACGCTCCGTTGTAAGTGATTCCTTTCATTCGGATGGGCAAGCCCACACTAACGGTGATGTTTTTGCAAAGCGGAATAATTTCTTGCAAATGTTTCAAGGCTTTGGCCGCCAGCCAATCACTTAAGAAAAGATCTTCGCAGCCGTAGCCGGTCAGGCAAAGTTCGGGTAAGCAAAGGATGACTACGCCTTGCTGCTGCGCTTGTCGAATGGCATCGCTTATATTCTTGACATTGTTGTTCCAGTCAAACGGAGTTTGATTTACAGTAGCACCTCCAATCTTTACAATCCCCTTCATTTGATCGTTTTACTTATATCTCCAATGCGACACACGTTTTTTCGGCAGCACTTTGTTCTGCTTTTTTCTTATTGAAGCCGTGCCCCAATCCATAGGGCTCGTCATTGACATAAACCTGGATGGCAAATTCTTTGCTGTTGCTTCCGGCAGGTTTGGCCATCACCAATTCAAAGCGCACGTCTTTGCCTTCGCGTTGCGCCCACTCAATCAATTTGCTTTTGTGGTTGGTGTTGGAACTTACCACTACTTCTAAATCAAAATACGGTTGAATAAGTTTATCGATTACGAACTTTTTGGTGCGCAGATATCCTTTATCAAGGTAAATGGCGCCAATCAGAGCTTCTAAGGTATTGCCTAAGATGACGTGTTTAAGCTGGGTGTTTTTCTGATCAAAGCGCACAATCGAACCGATGCCCACTTTGCGCGCCAGGTTGTTCAGCGACTCGCGATTAACAATGCGCGACCGAATCTCCGTAAGGAAACCCTCGTCTTTGAATGGATATTTTTTGAAAAGATAATCAGCAACGGCTGCACCCAGAATGGCATCACCTAAATACTCCAGTCGTTCATTAGATTCGCGATAGCCATCCATCTCTTTCGATTTGGAGCTATGCAAAGTAGCCAGTTTATACAGGGCTAAATTAGACGGGGCAAATCCGGCTATCGTTTTTATAGCCGTAATCAGCTTTTTATCTTCTTGAGAGTTTCTTTTGGGTAAGGTGAGTAAGTTCCACACAAATTAGTGCTTACTCAAATTTTTTCAAGAGCACTGAGAAATTGTGACCTCCAAACCCGAAGGTATTGCTAAGTGCCACTTTCACTTCTCGCTTCTGTGCTTTGTTGAAAGTTAAATTCAAACGAGGATCGAGCTCATCATCATCCGTAAAGTGGTTGATGGTAGGAGGTATTATGCCTTCGTTGATGGCCAACAAACAAGCGATTGTTTCGATAGCTCCGGCAGCACCTAGTAAGTGACCGGTCATCGATTTGGTTGAGCTGATATTCAGCTTGTAGGCGTGTTCGCCAAATACTTTTTGAATAGCTTTGATTTCGCCAATATCACCCAGTGGAGTGGAAGTTCCGTGTGTGTTGATGTAATCTACGTCTTCGGGCTTAATTCCGGCTTCTTCCAGCGCGTATTCCATCACTTTAATAATTCCGGCCCCTTCCGGGTGTGGAGCAGTGATGTGGTAAGCATCGGAAGACATGCCTCCGCCAATGATTTCAGCGTAAATTTTAGCTCCGCGTCTTTTAGCGTGTTCGTATTCTTCCAGAATTAATGCACCGGCACCTTCGCCTAATACAAAACCATCGCGGTCTTTGTCGTAAGGGCGTGAAGCCGTTTCCGGAGAATCATTTCTTTCGGATAGAGCCTTCAATGCATTGAAACCAGCTCCTCCGGCAATACAAACTGCCGCTTCCGATCCACCCGATACCATTACATCGGCCTTTCCTAACTTTAAATAGGTGTAAGCATCATAAATAGCGTTGGTAGACGAAGCACAGGCAGATACCGTAACGAAGTTAGGACCTCGGAAACCATATTTTATGGAAATATGGCCTGCACTGAGGTCAGGAATCATTTTAGGAATAAAGAAAGGGTTGAAACGCGGTGTTCCATCGCCTTTGGCAAAAGAAAGAACTTCTTCCTGAAAGGTGTAAAGACCTCCAATTCCCGAACCCCAAATAACACCTACGCGGTCGTTATTGAGTTCGGCCAATGGAAGGTTAGAATCTTTGATAGCTTCATCAGCCGCTACCATGGCATACTGGGAAAACGGATCAAGTTTACGAGCTTCTTTACGGTCCATGAAGTTGGCGGCATCAAAGCCTTTTACTTCACAAGCAAACTTGGTTTTGAAAAGAGTAGTGTCAAATTTAGTAATAGGGGCGGCTCCGCTTTTTCCCTGAGATAAACCATCCCAAAATTCGCGAAGGGTATTTCCGATAGGGGTAAGTGCACCCGCCCCTGTAATAACAACTCTTTTAAAAGTCATAGTTTATAATAACCGTAAAACAGCGAAAACTTATTTTTTAGCGTTTTCTTCCAAGTAGCTGATCGCTTGACCAACGGTAGCGATGTTTTCTGCTTGATCATCCGGAATGGAAATGTTGAATTCTTTCTCGAATTCCATGATTAATTCAACAGTATCCAACGAATCAGCTCCCAAGTCATTGGTAAAGCTTGCCTCAGGTGTTACTTCAGATTCTTCAACACCCAACTTGTCGATGATGATTTGTTTTACTTTTTGTGCGATTTCAGACATGATAATAAGGTTTAAGGATTCAAAAATCAGGTGCAAATAAAGAGATTTAGCGCAATATTGACAAACTTTTAAAAGCGATCGTCTGCTTCCGTACTTTTGGCAATCCTTTCAAAATGAAGAAAAAGCGGCTTGACATTGAATATTCCTACGATTTTGACCTGCTGGGTATTATATCGCCCTTAAAGGGATATAAACTGGCCTGGGAGATCAATAACTCGCTGGAAGTGAAACTGGTGAAGGAGAAAGATTTATCCATTACATTCAAAAACGGGCAGGAAGCGAATTTCTCTTATTTCAGCTTTCACAACGAAGTAAGCGTACTAAAACTTTTTAAAAATAAACCGGTGGAAACGGAGCAATTAAAAAGTGTTTTGATACCCGAATTTCCACATTATGATTTCATTTTGCTTTCACAAAGTGATGATCCGGGCAAAAGCAATCGTTTGCAGGAAGTCTTACGTCATATCCCTTCCGTTGAATTGGTAGCTTTTATACCTTTGGGCGCTTTAAAATCGAAGGATTACTTTATTTTTTAATTTTTTCCATGGAACGTATCTCGTACAACAAAACCAAAATTGTAGCCACAGTAGGCCCCGCTTCCAACAACAAAGAAATGCTGCACGCATTGATCAAAGAGGGAGTAGATGTATTCAGATTAAATTTTTCGCACGGCAAACATGAAGACCACCTCAAAGTGATCAACTATGTGCGCGAGCTCAACAAAGAGATGGGTACCAATGTGGCGCTATTGCAAGATTTGCAAGGCCCTAAAATCCGTGTCAACGAAATGCAGCCGGGTATTGAGATTGTGGCCGGACAAGAATTGATTATTACCACACGCGAGGTGTTGGGTAATAATGAATTGGTGAGCACATCGTATGAAGGACTGCCCCGCGATGTAAAACGCGGTGACATGATTTTGATTGACGATGGTAAGATTGAGTTGAAAGTAGTTGAAGTGCGCGATATTGATGTAGTGTGCAAGGTGATTTATGGCGGGCCACTGAAGCCACGCAAAGGAATCAACCTTCCTTTCTCAAAAGTATCGGCTCCTTCATTGACTGAAAAAGATTTGGCTGATTTAGAGTTTGGATTGAAGCACCAAGTGGATTGGGTAGCGCTTTCGTTCGTACGAAAAGCGGCTGACATCGAAATCTTAAGGGATATTATCAACAGAAATAAGTCAAACACACGCATCGTAGCTAAAATTGAAAAGCCCGAAGCGCTTGAGAACATCGATGCGATTATTGCGGCTACCGATGCGGTGATGGTGGCCCGTGGAGACCTCGGAGTGGAAATCTGGATGGAAGAGGTACCGATGGTGCAGAAAATGTTGGTCGAAAAATGTAATCGTGCATCGAAGCCGGTGATCGTTGCGACTCAAATGATGGAGAGCATGATCGAAAACCCACGCCCGACACGCGCTGAAACAAACGATGTGGCGAATGCGGTGATTGATGGTGCAGATGCATTGATGCTTTCTGCGGAAACAGCTGCGGGTAAATATCCGATTGAAGTAATCCGAAGCATGGTGCGAACCATCGGATCTGTAGAAAAACAAGGACGAATTTTTTATAAGTTTCAGGACGTTGATCCAAAATCGCCTAACTATTTTACAGACAGCTTGATTTTGACAGCTTGTAAGTTGGCGAAAGATGTGAATGCGAAAGCGATTGTAGGAATGACGCAAATGGGATACAGTGCTTACAAAGCTTCATCACATCGCCCGAATGCAAATATTTTTGCGTTCACCAGCAATGCAGCGATTATCAACACGATGAATTTGGTGTGGGCTACACGCGCCTATCATTACGACAAAGCTTCATCAACAGACGACACTATTGCCGATGTAGAAGCAATTTTGAAGCGTGATGGTCATGTGAAGAAAGGGGATGTGTTCATCATTCTGGCGAGTATGCCAATTCAAGAGCGAGGCCGCTCGAACATGATTAAAGTACACGAAGTACAATAGTTAGAATAGTCAATTGACAGTGGTCAATAGTCAGTGGTTTAACTCCCGACTATTGACCACTTTTTTTTAGAGGTTATTATTCGCTTAATTTTGGCTGAACGAGGATAACCGATTCTTTTTCAACCACCACGGCCCCGCCAGGATCTCCTTTTCGTTTGCGAACAAATTTCTTGGGAGTATAAGCCACAGGGCAAAGACTATCTGTTTTTCTTTTGGAATTATAGGCAGCTAATTCGGCAGCGCGTTCAATAACATCTTTCGGAAATGGTTTGCCGGACTGATGTTTGATTAATACATGTGAACCCGCCACGTCTTTGGCGTGCAGCCACAAATCTTCCTTGAATGAAAATTTGAGAGTCAACTCGTCATTCGCTTCCGCATTTTTTCCAACCCAAATTCGAAACCCTTTGAAAGTAAATTCATGATAGGGGAGAGAAGCAGACTCTTGTTGTGCTTTGGCAACCGGTTTTGATCTGATGAACGGACGTAGTGATTTTAAATCCGGTGCTTCAGTGATCTGATCAATCAAAGCTTTTATTTTCTCAATTTCTTTTTTCTTCGTGTCGATTGATTGAGAAAGCTGATTGATTTCGATCTGTTGATTTTTTGCCTTTCGGTAAAACACTTCGGCATTTTGCTGGGCGTTCAGTTCCTTCTTTAGCTTGATTTCTTCCGGCTGGCCGGTGTAAAAATTCTCAAGCGTGATTTTTTCAGTGCCGATTTTAATTTCGTGCATGTGCGCCATGATCAAGTCGGCCCACACTTGATAGTGTTTGTCGTTGACAATTTCGTTCAGCTTGATTTTGTTCTTGGCGATATAGCTTTCCATCCGCTTCAGCGAATCGCTATACGATTTTAGCAACTGGTGCTTTTCATGTTGAAACGAATCGGTGGAGGTGTGGAGGTGATAAAATTCATTGAGTGCCTCGATCGGTGAGGCCTGAGTAGAAATCACTTTTTCACCGGGAATCAAAGAGAGGTGAATTTTGCCTTTGCCTTCGGTAATTCGATAAGACGGATTCTCTAATTCTGAAATAGTTTGTTGAAAAAACGACCACTTTTCATCGAGCGAGGCAAGTTGATTAAAATGGTGTTGCAAATACAAAATCACCTCTTTACCAAGCGTGACGTAGTGTTTACTTAAATCGCCAAGGTGCTCTTCAAAAATTTCTTTGTTATGGACGATCGTACGATGAAGCTGTTCCGGTTGAACAGTCAGGTCATCGCTGAATTGATTCCTAAAAATTTTGACTGCTTTGTTTTGATGTAGAGCTATTACATTTGATTGGTAGCCATGCATTTTGAAAAGCAGACTCCAGTCATCTTCGAATTCAATAGAAAAGCTACGTTCATTTGAAAACGAGTGAATGGTTATGACTTTTTTCAGAATGATCTCGTCAAACAAGTCGATGCTGTTTTTTTTCGCCCGGTGAAATGTGGACGGAAACGACAAGCAACATAACGAAGGCTGCAGGCTTGCTTTTAGAAAGAATGAAGTATGAGCGTTGTTAAACTCAAATACCAGTTCGTCTTTATTTTGACTGAAGCATGATACTAGACTAAATCCATTCAGTAGCGAGTGCAACTGTTCGCTCAGCGGCTTGATCAGATAGTAGTTGTTATGCAAAACTTAAAGTTCGAAGCTTAAACCATCGAGTCCCAAAGCTATAGAATTAGGCAATTCTTTTTCGATTACTTTGTGTAGACCCAGTTTGTGACTGATATGTGTAAAATACGTTTGACGAGCACCCACTTTTTTTGCAATGTCAATTGCTTCTTGTAAAGTGAAGTGCGAAATGTGTGGCTCTTTTTGCAGCGCATTCAGAACTAAAACCTCGGTGCCCGTCAACCGATCCATGGTTTCAGGGCTGATAAAGTTGGCGTCTGTGATGTAGCTGAATCCGCCTATGCGAAAACCTAGAACTGGCATGCGCAAATGCATAACAGGCAATGGAATGATTGGAACATCGTGAACATTGAAAGGCTGTTCATCGATCGTCATTAATTGAATTTGAGGTGTGCCTGGGTATCGGGTTTCCTCAAACGCGTAGTAAAACTCAGTTTTCAGTTGCTGGAGTGTGGCAGTAGTTCCATACACCGGCATGTCGCGTTGCTGTAGGAAGTTGAACGCGCGAATATCATCTAAACCTGCAATATGATCTTTATGGCTGTGCGTGAGAAGCACTGCATCGAGTTGCGAAATATTTTCGCGTAGCATTTGCTGGCGGAAATCCGGGCCGGTGTCAATCACAAAACTCTTGCCATCCAACTCAATATGAACCGAAACACGCAAACGCTTATCACGGTAGTCCATCGACTGACAGACTTCGCACGAGCATCCGATGACCGGAACTCCTTGCGATGTGCCTGTGCCGAGCAGCGTTACTTTCAAAATGAATTAAAATTTGAAGGTGTGGCGAAGGAGCAAAGACACGATTTTGCTTTTGTCTTTTTTGAACTCCTGAAATTTCTTATCCACTAACTGAAAACCAATAGAAACTTTGGTTTGCGGGTCGATTACCCAATATTCTTTAACACCTGTTTTCTCGTAGATCTTTTTCTTCTTCGTTAAGTCGAAGTTCTTGGTGCCTGGCGATAAGATTTCGATGATGAGATCGGGTGTTCCGTAGATTCCGTCTTCACGGATGATGGCAGCGTTTTCAGCTAAGACAAAAGCCAAGTCAGGTTGAAAGGCATTTTTTTGATCCTCCAAATAAACATCAATTGGAGAAGGAATTAATTCTCCAATCGAAGTTTCTTCGATCAGATTATAAAATTGCCCAATCAATCTGAAGGCAATTTTTTGGTGAGTGGAAGTAGGTGCAGGTGACATATAGATTGTTCCGCTAATCAATTCACAACGAGTACCTTCCGGGAGCATTTTAAATACTTCCATCGTGGTCTTCGGGGGTCTATTGTCAATTGCTTTCAACATGTTTACAATTTTACTTCTGCCTGAGTGAGTTCCTCATACAGCTTTAGATTCTTTTCACTGAATTTAGAAGTGTCGAGTTCAACGTTTTTCATGATGTCTAAGAGCGCGTTGATTTTGCCTTCCGTAGCAAAGAATTTGTTCAGAATCATGATCTTCTGCTCTTTCAACAAGCAATAACCTGATTTGAAGTTTCCCTTTTCGTAGCGCAGGATGTAATCCGATTCTGAAATCAAGTCTTCCAACTTGGTCAGAAATTGTGTAGTGTACTTAATCATTCGTAGTGGCGAATTTTACCTGCAAGATAGGCAGTAATTTGAAAATTCGGTAATTTGAAACCCTCTTGATGGCACGTGAAAATAAGCTTATTGTAGTTGTAGGTCCCACGGCAGTGGGCAAAACGACTGCCGCCATCCATTTGGCCAGCCGATTGAATACAGAAATTATTTCAGCCGACTCGCGCCAGCTCTTTAAAGAGTTGACTATTGGCACTGCCAAGCCTACTTTAGAAGAATTGGCTGCCGTGCCCCATCACTTTATTAATTACAAGTCGATTGAAGAAGATTACGATGCGGCTACATATGGCGAAGAGGCATATCAACTGATTGTGCGCCTATTTCAGCAGCACGAAACACTCGTATTGTGCGGAGGCTCCGGCTTATATGTGAAGGCATTGCTGGAAGGCTTTGATGAAATGCCGGAGATTCCCGAAGGGCTCCGGGAAGCAATAACCCACGATTTTCATGAAAAGGGCTTGGTTTGGTTGCAAGAAGAAATGCGAAATACCGATCCAGAATATTTTGCACAAGTGGATACCCAAAATCCACAGCGGTTGATGAGGGGTTTGGAGATTGTGCGAGCCTCCGGGAAACCGGTGATGTATTTTCGGAAGAGAAACAAAAAGGTTTTGCCTTTTCAGGTAGTGAAATATGGATTGGAGTTGCCTCGTGAAGTACTGTATGCTCGAATTGATGCCCGAGTGGATGAAATGATCCGGTCCGGATTGGAGGAGGAAGCAGCACAGTTTTATTCGCGGAAAGAGTTGAATGCGTTGCAAACGGTGGGCTATCAGGAGCTATTTGGATGGATGGATGGCCATTACGATCGTGACGAAGCCATTCGGTTACTCAAGCGCAATACCCGCCATTATGCAAAGCGCCAATTGACGTGGTTCAAGCGAGATGAGGAAATTAGTTGGATGAGCCCGGAGCAGCTTCTTAATATTGAGAAACTTTAGATGCAAATTGATAAGTTTGCACGATTGAATTGCCAAAGACTTGAATAAAGTACTCATCATCACTTATTATTGGCCACCCAGTGGCGGCAGCGGGGTGCAACGTTGGCTCAAGTTTGTAAAGTATCTTACTAAGATGGGATGGGAACCTTATGTGTACACACCCGAAAATCCATCGTTTACGATTCAAGATCCATCCTTACAAAAAGACGTACCTGATTCTGTTGAAGTGATCAAAATTCCGATTTGGGAACCGTACGATTTGTTTTTTAAAGTGGCTCGTTTTTTTGGTGGTCATACGGGTAAGCCAACTGATATGATTGCGACCGGTAAGAAA
>JABFSO010000119.1 GCA_013140555.1 Cyclobacteriaceae bacterium
GGTAAATACCGCTAGAATTAATATTACCTTAAAAAGCAAAAGCGTCATCTTATCTTTTTTATAAAAATTGACAATTGACAAACCGCAATTGACAACTCCTGAATAAATCCTAAATCAAAAAACTCTAATTCTAAATCTTACTTACTTCTTTTCATCCAATGCCAACGGCAATGGTTTTCCTTTTTGGAATTCAATCTGCCGCTCAATTTCTTTTTTCAACGTGAGCAAATCCGTTTTCTCATAATGATTTTGAGCAATCACTGAACTACGATCGATGTGGCGTGGGCCTTCGATGGTCCAGTCGGCTGCATTTTTATGATCGTAGCGGCACTCATTACAAATAAATTCCTTCACCTCACCGTACTGATCTTTACGTGCAGTCACCCGCAACACTTCATTGTCTTTCATCCACAACACCGCCTTGCCACTGCACTTGGTGCATGAACGGTGTGCGTCCATCGGCTTGGTAAACCACACTCTGCTTTTGAAGCGGAAGGTTTTATCCGTCAAAGCGCCTACCGGACAAACATCAATCATGTTGCCGGAGAAATCATTGTCCACCGCTTTTTCAATGTACGTGCTGATCTCGGAAGCATCGCCCCGGTTCAACACACCATGCACCCGATTATCGGTGAGTTGGTTGGCTACCATCGTGCAGCGATAACACAAGATGCAACGCGTCATGTGCAACTTGATCTTATCACCAATATCTACTTTCTCAAATGTTCTGCGCTCTTCTTCGTAGCGTGTAGTCGAAGCGCCATGCTCGTAGGCTAGGTTTTGCAAGTCGCACTCCCCTGCCTGATCGCACACGGGGCAATCCAACGGGTGATTGATCAATAGAAATTCAACTACACCTTTTCTCGCTTCCAATACTTCGGGTGAAGTCAGGTTTTGTACCACCATGCCATCAGCTACGGGTGTGGAACATGATGCCACCAACTTCGGAATTGGACGAGGGTCTTTGCCGGAGCCTTGCGCCACTTTCACCAAACACACCCGACATTTTCCTCCACTGCCTTTCAAACTGGAATAATAACACATGGCCGGAGGAACAGATGCTCCTCCTAACTGACGCGCGGCATTCAAAATGGTAGTGCCATCAGCCACTTCAATCTCAATTCCGTCTATTGTTACTTTCGCCATCTATTCAGTTAATAGTTAATCGTTATTCGTTATCGGGTGTAGTGTACGAAAGCAGTGGTTCACCTACCTTGTTCGCTTCGGACTTAGCACGAGTCAAATAATTAATATACCCATTCAAAACCGCCAAACATTCATTGATATCAGACTTCAGATCACTTAAATCCTTTTCTGAAAGGTATCCTTCATCAAAAGCTACAATCAAATGATCAATGATCTCATAAAGTGAGCCTCTGCCTTGTCTACAAAATTGAATATTCTCTTGAAAATGAAATCTCCCATATCCCTCAGCAATATTCGCTGTAACTGATCGCGAAGATCGAATCAATTGATCTATCAGTCTGAACTTTTCCTCTGACGGAAAATTCTTTACCAACAGTCCGATTCGCTTACGCAAAGCAGTCGCTTTCTTCCAACAATCTAAATCTTCAAAAGACTTAATCATCTCTTATTTCTTATTAACTATTCACCGATTAACTAATAACTGCTCCTCAAAATGCTTTGGGTTCTTCACTTTCTCCGGATACTTCACATGGTATTCAAACTCTTCGCGGAAGTGACGAATTGCGCTGGCTACCGGCCACGCAGCGGCATCGCCCAGCGGACAAATCGTATTGCCTTCAATTTTCTTCGCTACATCCACCAACAAATCAATGTCACTCATTTGTCCGTGACCGTGCTCGATGCGGTGCAACACTTTTTCCATCCAGCCTGTTCCTTCGCGGCACGGGCTGCATTGACCACACGACTCATGATGATAAAAGCGCGCGAACGTCCACAAGTTGCGCACGATGCAAGTTGTTTCATCCATCACAATAAATCCACCTGATCCTAACATCGTGCCGCTGATAAATCCACCCTCGGCCAATGATTCGTACGTCATCAACCGCGGTTCGCCTTTGGCTGTTTTTAAAATTAACTCGGCAGGCAAAATCGGAACAGAAGAACCACCTGCCACCACGGCTTTTAGTTTTCTTCCTTTCCAGATGCCTCCACAATATTGATCGGAATAAATAAACTCTTCTACCGGCAAGCCCATCTCAATTTCATACACACCCGGTTTGTTGATGTGGCCGCTGGCCGAAATCAATTTCGTGCCGGTGCTTTTGCCCACACCTACTTTGGCATATTCATCGCCACCTAAATTTACAATCGGAACGACTGCGGCAATGGTCTCCACATTATTCACCACAGTAGGGCTCGCATACAATCCCGCGATGGCGGGGAACGGAGGTTTCAATCGCGGATTGCCGCGCTTGCCTTCCAATGATTCGAGTAGTGCGGTTTCTTCTCCGCAGATGTATGCACCTGCACCGGGATGCACATATAAATCCAAACAGTAATCAGTACCTAAAATATTCTTACCTAAAAATCCGGCTGCGTATGCTTCGCGGATCGCCTTCTCTAAAATCTGCAACACATACATGTACTCACCACGGATGTAGATGTACGATGTCTTCGCGCCTAACGCATAACTCGATGTGATCATTCCCTCCACCAACAAGTGGGGGATTTTTTCCATCAGGTAACGATCTTTGAACGTGCCCGGCTCACTCTCATCGGCATTGCACACGAGGTAACGAGGCTTATCGGATTTGCGATCTAAGAAACTCCATTTCATGCCGGCCGGAAAGCCTGCACCGCCACGTCCGCGTAAGCCCGAGTTTTTCACCTGTTCGGTAACCTGATCAGGCGTCATCGTCTTCAATGCTTTTTCCACCGAAGCATAGCCGCCCATCTTCCGGTAGACTTCGAATGTTTCGATGCCCGGTACTGCAATATGTTCTAATAGCAACTGGCGTCCCATTTATCCTACATTAATTTCCGTTGGCCTCAAATATGAACTTCTCTTTTGCTTCGCTAACTTTTCGATCAGCATTTCTACACTTTCTTCGGATAAGTTTTCGAAGAACGTAGCACCGCACTGCAACATGGGCGCTGTGCCGCATGAACCAAGACACTCGACTGTTTTGAGTGTGAATTTTCCATCGGCTGTGGTCTCTCCTACTTTGATATTCAATTTCTGCTCGATGCGTTTTACAATATCTTCCGCACCGCGAAGCCAGCATGGGCCGGTGCGACATACTTCCAACAAATGATTGCCTACCGGTTCTAAATTGAACATCGTGTAGAAAGTGGCTACCTCATACACTTCAATCGGTTTGATTTGCAACAGAGACGCTACGTAATCCATCACCGCAGGGCTCAGCCATCCGTCAAATTCACTTTGTGCTAAGTGAAGCAGCGGAAGCAATGCGGACTTTTGTTTTCCTTCCGGATAACGGCCAATGATTTCTTTCGCCTTCGAAAGTGCACTGTCTGAAAATTGTATCGTCTCTTTTTCTGTCGCCATTAACTTTTTACTACTAACTCCTGACTATTAACTTACAACTTCTAACTTTTAACTTTTCTAAGCATCCAACTCTCCGGCAATCACATTCATACTACTCATGGTGAGGATGGCATCTGATAACATGGAGCCTTTCACCATTTCAGTGTACGCCTGATAATAAATAAAGCATGGTCTGCGGAAATGCAACCGGAACGGTGCGCGTCCGCCATCGCTGATCAGGTAAAAACCCAATTCACCATTGCCCCCTTCTACACTGTGATACACTTCTCCTTTCGGAACATCGGTTTCGCCCATCACAATTTTAAAGTGATAGATCAGCGACTCCATGTTGTTGTACACTTCTTCTTTGGGAGGCAAATAAAAATCGGGCACATCGGCATGGAATGGTCCGGCCGGTAGTTTATCAATCGCCTGACGGATGATGCTGAGGCTCTGCCACATTTCTGCCTGACGCACCATGAAGCGATCATACGTATCGCCTTGGGTACCTACGGGCACCGTGAAATCAAAATCTTCATAGGATGAATACGGATTCATCACGCGCACATCGTAATCGACACCGGCTGCGCGCAAGTTGGGGCCGGTAAATCCATAGTTCAATGCGCGCTCAGCTGTGATGCCGCCCACACCGATGGTACGATCCATGAAAATACGATTGCGCACCAACAGCTTTTCAAACTCTTTTAATACTTCCGGAAACTCTTTTAAAAACTTTTCAATCTTCGCCCATGCTTTCGGTGAGAAGTCTCTTTCAAATCCGCCAATGCGGCCTAAGTTCGTTGTGAGACGGGCGCCACAAATCTCCTCGTAGATTTCGTACACATGCTCGCGTTGTTGAAACATGTACACAAATCCGGTGAGGGCTCCGGTATCCACACCAATCACGGCATTGCAAATCAGGTGATCGGTGATTCGCGCCAACTCCATGATGATCACGCGCATGTATTGCACACGCTTCGGAATTTCTACGCCTAATAATTTTTCGACTGTCATGTGCCACCCAATGTTGTTGATGGGTGCCGAACAGTAATTCATGCGGTCGGTGATGGGTGTGATCTGATAGAACGGTCTGCGTTCCGCTAATTTTTCGAATGCTCTATGAATATAACCGATCGTGGATTCAGCTTCTACAATTACTTCGCCATCCATCTTCAACACGTTTTGAAATATGCCGTGTGTAGCAGGGTGTGTAGGTCCGAGATTCAGATACGAATACTGTTTCTCTTCGGGTGGAACTATCGGGGATATGGAATCTTCGGCTCGCATTTATCTTCCAAAAAGGGCATCGTTTTTATCTTCACGCGTCTGATCTTCCAATGGAAATTCCTTCCGCAAAGGAAAAAAGATCATGTCTTCTACATTTAAAATCCGCTTCAAGTTGGGGTGACCAATGAATGTCACACCGAAGAAGTCGTACGTTTCGCGCTCCATCCAATTCGCAGCCGAAAATATCCCCGTAAGGGTAGAAACCTGTGGCTGATCAGCTGATAAAAATATTTTGAGTCGAATGCGCTGGTTGGTTTTTAAGTTGTGGAGCTGATACACCACCGCGATCTGATTTTGATCGGGATAATGAATGCCGCACAAGGTGGTTAAAAACTGAAACTGCAATTCGCTGTGCGAATAAAGGAATTGAATAATGTCGATGATGCGTTCGGGCTTGAAGGTGATGGTGAGCAGATCATACGGTTGCTCGATGTGAACGATTTCACTTTCAAATTCCTGACGGATGATGCTGATAATGGCGTCTGTCTTACTCGATTCCATATTTATTCAGCATGGCTTTGTATTCCGGAGAATTTCTTCTGCGCAGCGACTCATTGCCTATGAGGTCTTGTATTTTTAAAATGCCATCGATGATTTGTTCTGGGCGAGGTGGGCAGCCCGGTACGTACACATCAACCGGAATAATGCGGTCGATGCCTTGCAACACGCTGTAGGTATCAAATATGCCTCCGCTGGAAGCACACGCTCCTACCGACAATACCCAACGAGGTTCTGCCATCTGCTCATATACCTGGCGCAACACAGGACCCATCTTTTTCGCGATCGTTCCCATCACCATCAGCAAGTCTGCTTGACGAGGTGAGAAACTTAAACGTTCGGAACCAAATCGGGCTAAATCATAATGCGCACCCATGGTGGCCATGAACTCGATACCGCAACACGAAGTAGCAAACGGCAACGGCCAAATGGAATTTTTGCGGGCCAGGCCCACAACTTTATCTACACTGGTGGCGAAAAATCCGGCACCCTCGATGCCATCGGGTTTCTCGGCTACCAACACATTATTCAGTTTTACTGTCTCCATGCTATTCCCACTTTAGCGCACCGCGTTTGATGATATAAAACAAACCCACCAGCAAAAAGGATATAAACAAAATCATTTCAATGAATCCCTCCCAATGTAACTCTTTGAACATCACCGCCCACGGATACATGAAAATGACTTCCACATCAAAAAGAACAAATAAAATCGCCACTAAAAAATACTTGATTGAGAACGGCACGCGTGCGTTGCCAACCGGCTCGATACCGCACTCAAACGAATCGGATTTAATCTGGCTTTTGCGCTTCGGGCCAAGTAGATGCGTAAGAACCATGGTCACCACCACAAAACTCAGGGCAACCAAAAACATGAGAGCAATCGGGTAGTAAGCTTGGAGATGTTGTTGATCCATACCGGCATTTAACAAGCGAGTCCAAAGTTAGTTTAAGAAATCGACATGAAAGGAAGAATTCATCCAATTATGCTTGAATTTTGAACGAATTGTCAGACAACTCACCATTGCACTCGATTGTTGTTATTCCTGAATGATCAATCGCGAAGCTATCGTGCCTTTTGGAGTTTGA
Source organism: Cyclobacteriaceae bacterium (assembly GCA_013140555.1). Classification (GTDB taxonomy): domain Bacteria; phylum Bacteroidota; class Bacteroidia; order Cytophagales; family Cyclobacteriaceae; genus ELB16-189. Next base: position 6,350 of record JABFSO010000119.1, read on the forward strand.
ATGACCACTATATGAATGCCGGTGGGCAAATGAGAAACATCGAGTTCGGTTGTATTTTCGGTTAAGGATGTTTGAAAAAGCGTGCGGCCGGTAACATCCATTATTTGCAAACTAGCTCCGGTGCTTGCATGTATTAGTTGTAGCTTCTGACGCTTGCTGACTGGATTGGGATATAATTGGGCAGAAGGCAAAGCGGGTTCTATACCCGTCACTGTATTCGTAAAATATTTCACTGCCAACTGAAATGCATCATTCCCGATTTCTTTGCCGATCAACCTTCCGGGAATATCATCAGCCGGAGGGTGAATGCCACCCCAGATGCGCGAGAGGCTGCTTTGGTCGGAGGCATCTTTATAACGTGCCCACTGCAATTTCACATCTACACTCGGGCCTTCTTCAAACACGAGGTATTCATTTTTCTTCGCCTCAAATTCGCCCAATCCTCCCGGAAAATATTCATCGCCTGTCAATTGGGTCAGCACTTCGGCACCGGCACTGGAGTAAGTAGAGTGACCTGAAATATATCCCGCAAAGGGAGGAGTGACAAAGGAAGGCCGCTGATACGGAAACCAGTTCTCAGCCAAAATCCAGCCCACGCCTGCTTCATCGGTTGCCGGATTGGTAATGTACGAAGGACCTCGCCACGTGTAAAGTTTGATCTTATTAATGTGTTCACCATTGGCGCCTGCCAACGGATCGCCTGCTTTCACTAACTCCACCAATCCGGGTTGTAAGGGAATACCCGCAGGATGATAGTGTGGTTGAGCTGCATCCGAAGATTGCCCTTTATCGGCCATAAAGCGGATGGCTGAAATGGGCCGCACGCCATCGTAGTATCCTTTGATGCCCCAAGCTGTGATAGCCACATCGTGGAGTGCTCCGCCCATCGCGAGGTATGCTTTCACGTCCCACTCGAGGTTATCCATTTTGGTGCCGATGCCTTTAAACTTCTTCTCGAAGAGTGGATGATCGCTCACATAATTTAAGAGTGTAAACCAATGCCCCGGTGGTGTTTCTGATTTAGGTCCATCGGCCCAGAACTCTGCGAGTACTCGCGTGTAGTCGCCACGCGGTACCACCTGCGGAGCATAAGGTTGTCCTGTTTTTGGGTTGATGGTGTAGCCTTTTCCAATGTCTCCACCAGCGGTGAGTTTATAAAAGCTTCGATATCCGGTTACAGTGGTTGGATAATCGCTCAACGCAATGTTGCCCATGGAAGCGGGTGATACATCAATCATCACACCATCGGTAGGACTTAAATGAGAAGCCCAGATTGACACGAGTGAAAAACCCCACTTGTATTCGCTGGATTGCCCTGTGCCGTTTACAGGATCTAATTGTGGTGGAATACCCGGATCGTGATAAAGGGTATAGTCGTGGCCATTGCGGTTCATTACTTTTTTGTCGGTGCTCTTCAATGCAAAAGGAACCACACCGCCCCACTCCGGACTTAAAAACGGAGGTGTAGTGCCTTGCACATTTCCGTTCTGATCGATGAACACTTGTAGCTTCAGCGGCTGCCAGCGATTGCAGTCGACCATATTTTGACTGCCCGGCAGATCGGTGCGCAACAGATCGTTGATGGGTTGATAAAACAGATTGGCATATCCGCCACTTTCATTGGCACCATCTTGCAAACCAAACTCTATCAATTTTTGTGCGATGTAATTTCCTAACGCAGCCGGTTTGCCCGAAGCATAATCGGTAGAAGTGTAAGCCTCCTCGTATCCCAACTGACGGAAGAGCAGCTGCATATCTGGTGTGGAGGTAGCTGCACCCGGAGAATTTTTAAATCGGTGCAGCAACAATCGAAAGGCAGCATAGCTGATGGCTTCATTGCGCGCACTCACGACATCCCTAGGGGCAGTCACTCCATTGAACGGAGTAAAAAATCCATTGACACTTTTATTCAACAAAAAAGGAGTTGCCTGATCCGTGTAAGCGGCCCACGCATCATATACCGCCACCGAGAAATGAAATAAATTACGAGCGTGTACCGTAGGTCGTGCAAAGTCCAAGCGAATAGCATTGATCAACACTTCATTCCACTTGCGTGCAGCCGAGTGATATTGCACGTTATAATTTTGTGGAGCAGGTGGTGTTTTTTCCAGTAAGGCGGAAGGATGACTCAGCACTTGTTGGTAGTTAGCCTTCTGAAACGGAGCCAATGATTCTTTTTCGATCGCGAGGTAGCGTGTGTCGGCAGCTACGTTGGTATAGGTTTCTGTTGAACCGTTCGGCCAGCGGATGATGACTTCATCTGCTTGTGTAAATGATCCTAGTCCGAAATGCAATGTGGAACTATTTTGTGATGCGTAGCCCGAGCCTACATTTATTTCATCCATCAGCGTTTGGCCATTCACTTTTACTTTTACGGATGCGCCAACAGCAAACTTATTCGAGGAAGTGCCTGCAAGTGTCAACTGCAGCCAGTGGCCCGCATTTGTTTCTTTGTTTTGAAAAATCTGCAACCCACCACCGGAGGAATTGCCGACTACTAAATCCATCAGCCCATCTCCATTAAAATCTCCAGTAGCGGCACCGTAACTTGCTTTGCGCGATTCGAGGGTGGCAGGTGTTACATTGGTGAAGTTGGCGCCTTGCTCATTTTTGAAAAGCTTATTCGGATACGGTGAGTAGCCATAATCATTCACCATATAAATATC
>JABFSO010000497.1 GCA_013140555.1 Cyclobacteriaceae bacterium
ACATCTTTCATAGCCCCGCTAATTCCATGCTCGAGCTTTTTGCCCCGGCTAAGGAACTACCCACCGCTATGGCAATGATGGTGATCACCACCGAATTGCTGTATGCCTTCGAGCCTTTGATTGTTGGTTTTGTAGATTACCTCGGCCCCGTTTTAACTTTTGCATTAGGTGGCGTGTTGTTAATCATTACCGGTTATTTCTTCAAAACATCCACACGCTCATTAAAACTAGTGCGCGATTACCAGGAATCTAAAAACACCAATACCGATTTTGCATTAGTTCTTTTAGCAGGTTTGGTTTTAGGATTAGCTACGGCACTATTCAAAACATATTTGCCGCAAAAAATTGAAAATGCTTTTGTAGCCATGCGTCAGAATGGAATTGATATTGTTATATCCGGTTCAATGGTGATTTCATTTGGGTTGGTGGTTGCCGCGCTCGCAGCTTGGCCCTTTTCTAAACTCGTAGATCGAATAGGTACAGAGAAGAGTTTGCAGTATGGATTAGCGGGCGCCTTCATAGTGCTGCTACCATCATTTTTCATCGGCAACGTATATGCACTCATTCTAATAACACTTCTGGCCGCCCCATTTATTAGTTATGCAACTGTAGCAGGATTCCCTTATGCGTTGGGTAAACTCTCAGCTAGAAATGTAACACTGGGTGCCGGCATCTTTTTCGGAAGCGTTGAGCTAGCCGATGGGGTGATGAATATCCTACAGCAATAGAAATTTAATTTCAGTCATAAAGAAAATAGAGTTCAATACTGAACTCTATTTTTTTTCGATGAAAGTGAAGATCAAATTACTTCACCAATTTCTTATACTTGATTCGCTTGGGTTGCTCATCACCCAGACGTTTGCGCTTGTTTTCTTCGTATTCGCTGAAGCTTCCTTCAAACCAGAAGACCTGCGAGTCCCCTTCGAAGGCCAGAATGTGTGTACACACGCGATCCAAAAACCAACGATCGTGAGAAATAATCACCGCGCATCCTCCAAAATTTTCCAGCGCTTCTTCTAATGAGCGAAGGGTGTTCACATCTAAATCGTTGGTTGGCTCATCCAACAACAACAAGTTGCCACCTTGCTTAAGCGCAATGGCCAAGTGAGCACGGTTGCGCATTCCACCTGATAGCTCCTTCACCTTCTTAGATTGATCCGTACCACTGAAATTGAATTTGCTCACATACGCGCGCGAATTAATTTCTTTTCCACCTACCAAAATCAAATCACTACCTCCGGTGATCGCCCGAAACACCGTATCCTCCGGTTTCAAATCATCGTGCTCCTGATCTACATATGCAAACTTCACGGTTTCCCCTACCGAAAATGTTCCGGCATCGGGTTGCTCTGCGCCAGTAATCATTTTAAAGAGTGTGGTTTTACCGGCACCGTTCGGGCCAATAATTCCAACAATACCTGCCGGTGGCAAGGAGAACGTTAAATTTTCATACAACAACTTATCGCCATAGGCTTTTGATACGCCCGTTGCTTCAATTACTTTATTACCCAAACGTGGCCCCGGTGGAATAAACAACTCCAATTTTTCTTCGCGCTCTTTCGTTTCCGCGCTGATCAACTTTTCATAGTTACTCAAGCGCGCCTTCCCTTTGGCCTGTCTTCCTTTCGGATTCATGCGCACCCATTCCAATTCGCGCTCCAACGCTTTTTGACGCTTCGATTCCGATTTCTCTTCTTGCGCTAAGCGCTTTTGCTTTTGGTCCAACCAGCTCGAATAATTTCCTTTCCACGGAATTCCTTCGCCACGGTCAAGTTCCAAAATCCATCCCGCTACATTATCCAAGAAATAACGATCGTGGGTTACTGCAATCACCGTTCCCTTGTATTGCTTCAAGTGTTGCTCCAGCCAATACACCGATTCCGCATCCAAGTGGTTGGTAGGTTCATCTAGCAAAAGCACATCCGGCTCCTGCAACAACAAGCGACACAACGCTACCCGTCTTTTCTCACCACCCGATAGCACTTCAATTTTCGCATCTGCTGGCGGGCACCGCAGTGCATCCATCGCCCGATCCAGTTTGCTATCCAACTCCCACGCACCAATCGCATCCAGCTTTTCCTGAATCTCGCCTTGCTTGGCAATCAATTTGTCCATCGCATCCGGATTGTCTAATACAGCCGGATCGCCAAACTTCTCATTAATCGCTTCAAATTCTTTCAGCAATGCAACCGTTTCCTTCACACCTTCCTCCACAATTTCTCGCACGGTTTTCGATTTATCCAATTGTGGCTCTTGCTCCAGCAAACCAACCGTAAAACTCAAATCCGAAACCACTTCTCCCTGAAATTCTTTGTCGATGCCCGCAATAATGCGCAGCAAAGATGATTTACCAGATCCATTCAAACCCAGCACACCAATTTTGGCTCCGTAAAAGAAAGAGAGATAAATATTTTTTAAAACTTGTTTTTGAGGTGGGTAAATCTTGTTTACACCAGCCATCGAGAAAATTATTTTTTCGTCAGCCATAGTGGTTATGATTCAATTTGGGAGGACAAATATGGCTTTTTTAACTCAATAGTCCACAGTTTACGCATTTGAGAAATAGCCCGTGCAATGGTTACTTTTATTTAATTTCAATCATGCACCCGTGGCTATTGACTATGGTCTAATTAATTCTATTTTTGCGGAAAATTAAAAGGAGAAAAATATGTAC
>JABFSO010000463.1 GCA_013140555.1 Cyclobacteriaceae bacterium
ATTCATAAGTGATGAATATAAAGAAGACACATCTAGTAAAATTTATTTTCTATTAAGCACTCTATTCCTTGGATACATCTTGTATCATCCGGTTAAAAAGCTATTAAAAAATGAGCCTATTCTAGTCTTTGATGATGAATCGATTACACACTATAATCCAAAACCTGTCAACATTCAGAAAGATCAAATCGTACAAACAGAAGTGAAGCTTATCGATGATGATGGCTATTTTCTATTCATCAAAACCAAGCAGACCGAATACAAAATCAGCATAAGCTGGTTAGACAAAAGTCCTGAGGAGGTTCAAGAAATTTTAAAAAACTATGAGAAGTAGAATCGTTGTGGTTTTCTTTAACTCTAAAAAATGACAAAAGAATCAATGGAAATGGAGATCCTAAATGGCACCAAGCGACTGCTTCAGCTTGCCAGAAATAACACATGGAATGCAATTTCTGATAAGTGTGAATACATCCTCTCAGAAATAAAAAATACAGGTATTAATTCTACCAACCAAAATGTGGTAAAACAGAAAGAGAAATTACATAAAAAAGCGTTTGATCTTTCTATTGTCATTATCAAGCTTGAAAATCTCTATGAAAGCCTATATGATGTAAACCTTTATATTTATAGAGCAAAGAAAGACAAGACCATCATTGAAGTCCAATACTATCTTAAAACTTCACTTGATACAGCTTTTCAGATGAGCGTTATTGATAATGACCCCATGCTGCATTGTAAGCTCCCGCTTCCTCCCTATATCAAAGATAGATCTGAAAAGAAATTTGACATACATTGGCAATTCGGTACCATTCACCATAAATGGAATATGTTTTGGTGGAAAATCTCAAATTGAAAACATCCTCTTCAATGTTTAGCTGGGTAACTCGTGTTCTTTGTGGCTTAGTGGTAGAATATAAATTGTAAAGAGCTAGTAAGAGGATCACAGCGTTACACAAAGTTGCCTTCAACAAAACCTCTACGATCTTCTGCGTCCTTTGGGGTAAAAATTAAAAATCAACAATACCATCAAATCCGCCATCCTAAACCCCTTTCCCCCTCCCCAAACTGCCAAAATTGCATACCCAACCCGTTTTGGTTCAACTTTTGCATGGTAAGCTACATCTATAATCAACTATGCGCACCCCTGTTGCGTTATGTTGCTAACTCGCTAGAAATATGAATACACTAAAAACCATTGTCGTAGCCTTTATAGCTGGAATTGCCGGTGCTTACTCGTTTTTTGCCTACCAAACTGAAAAGGCAGCCCGCGAAAAAAACAACCAGCAACTCAACGTGACGGATTACGAATCCAAAGAAATATACCGCCCGAATGTGGTCGAACCTTCAACAGCGCCTGCGGGAGAAAACGTAGATTTCAGTCAGGCGGCTGCCAAAGCTACACCCAGCGTGGTCTACATCAACTCCATCTCGCAAAGCGGTGCCAGCTATTCGTATTGGGACTTACTCTTCGGAGGCAGTGGATCGCAGACGCAAGTGAGCTCCGGCTCGGGTGTAATCTTCACGCAAGACGGCTACATCGTCACCAACAACCACGTGGTAGAAGCAGCCGAAAAAATTCAAGTGATCTACAACAAAAAATCATACGATGCTGAACTGATCGGTACCGATCCTTCCACCGATTTGGCGGTATTAAAAATTAAAGAAACAAATCTGCCCGCCATCACGCTGGGCAACTCCAAAACATTGTCGGTGGGCGAATGGGTAGTAGCTGTCGGCAATCCGTTTTCACTTTCTTCCACTGTTACAGTGGGTATTGTGAGCGCCAAAGGCCGCAGAATTAATATCGTAGAAGATAAATTCCCAATCGAATCATTTATTCAAACCGATGCCGCCATCAATCCAGGTAATAGCGGTGGAGCGCTCGTCAACAAAAACGGAGATCTGGTGGGTATCAACACTGCCATTCTTTCTCGCACCGGCTCGTACACCGGCTATGCGTTTGCCGTGCCTGTGGACATCGCGAAAAAGGTAGTAGAAGATTTGATCAAGTATGGCTTACCACAAAAAGCATTCTTTGGTGCCAACATTTTAGAATACGACTACGAGAATGCAAAGAAGTTTGACCTCGATGTAAACGTGAAAGAGTTTCGTGGTGTGTTGTTAGGCGACATCACACGCGGTGGTGCTGCTTCCGCAGTCGGCTTACAAGAAGGCGACATCATCACCAAACTGAATAACGTGGAGATCAACACCAAGAGCGCTTTTGATGAAGAGATTAGCTACCATTACCCCGGTGATAAAATCAGTTTTTCGTATGTGCGCGATGGAAAAACGATCAACACGAATATTACACTCTTCAATAAAAATGGTGACACCAATTTGGTGAAGCGCAAAATCTTCAACGATGCTTCATTAGGTGCTAATTTAGAAGCGGTAGACTATGGTGTGAAGATTAATAAGATTCGCGATGGCGTATTTAAGCGTTTGGGGCTGCCTGAAAACTACACGATCGTATATATCAATCGCCAGCGCATCAGCGACCCACAAGATGTGATTGAGTTCTTCAATAAATTCAAAGGCCGCGTCTACCTCACCGGATTCAATAGCTCTCGACAAGAGGTGCCCTTCTCATTCTTTTTAAAGTAGAGGCAACGATATTTTCATTTCTGCCGTCTGGGTCAACGACTCAGACGGCTTTTTTGTCCACCCGTTCCTTAGCACATTTCTTTCAATCAATTAATTTGTACATTTAACAAAACCTTTTCCCTATGAAGAAATTTTGGTTGAGCACAATCGTCATTGCATTGATGGTTCCCGCTTCCACATTCGCTCAAAAATATGCTGCCACCAAAAGTGTGGTAAGTTTTTATTCACACGCCACTATTGAAGATATCAAAGCGGCTACCACCACCTCCATTGGTTTGGCCGATCTGTCCACCAATGCAGTTGCCTTTTCAATTACCATCAAAGATTTTGTCTTTGACAAAAACCTGATGCAGGAGCACTTCAATGAAAAGTATATGGAAAGCGAAAAGTATCCGAAAGCTACTTTTCAAGGTAAGATTGAAGGATTTGATGCCAGCAAAAAAGGTGAACAAGCAGTAAAAGCTGTTGGAAAGCTGACTATGCATGGCGTAACAAAGGATGTGGAGCTGCCCGGCACTATGGAAGCGATTACCGATACAAGTCTTTCAATCAAAACCACGTTTACCGTGAAGCTGGAAGATTACAAAATCAAAATTCCACAAGTGCTCTGGCAAAACATTGCAGAATCCATCGAGGTAAAGGTGGACTTTACATTAGTCAAGAAATAATTTGGCCGTGAGGCAACCCTTTTCAGAAACGCACCGTCACGCCAGCTAACATAAACCTAACCCCATCTATGAATTCAAGAATCGGATTACTTTTTCTTTTGAGCATTTGCGCTATGCAGTCTTACGGGCAAGATCTGCTGGCCGAATTACAGCAAGAAGAAAAAAAACAGAAAGAATACACCATTGCCACATTCAAAAGCACGCGCATCATCAACGGCCACTCGGTAGAAATGAAAGGTGCCGGAGAGTTGGAGTTCATCATCTCGCATCGCTTCGGAACCATCAGCTCCGGTTCGTATAATCTCTTTGGATTAGATCAGTCATACATTCGCATAGGCTTGGAATACGGAATTACCGATCGTCTAGGAGTTGGCTTAGGAAGAAGTTCGTTCAACAAAATTTATGATGCGTATGTAAAATATAAATTGCTTCGCCAGAGCACCGGTCCCGGCAGCTCACCATTCACTGTCACGGCATTTGGTAGCATCAATATTCAAGACTTTGAACAAACGCCCGGCACGTATAGCACTTACATGGATCGCGCCAGCTACATCGGCCAGTTGTTAATAGCGCGTAAGTTTTCGCCCAAGTTTTCGGCACAAATAACACCTACAATTATTCACACCAACGTGGTGGATCAATCGAGGCTAACGAACGACCAGGCCGCTATGGGCATTGGCGCACGTTATAAACTCACCCGAAGCCTCGCTATCAATGCAGAATATTTTTACCGCATCAATCCGATTGCCAATACTCCTTACTACAACTCATTGGGCATTGGTTTAGACATTGAAACCGGTGGCCACGTGTTTCAATTGGTGCTTTCCAATACACAAGGAATGATTGAACGAACTTTTGTAACAGAAACAGCTGATGACTTCTTTGACGGAGGTATTCACTTCGGCTTCAACATTACCCGCGCGTTTCAACTCAAGAAGAAAACCAAATAACTAAACAAACTATACTATGATTAAGAAAATATTGATTGGCGTGGGTGTGATCCTTCTCGCCCTTATTGGATTCCTCGTCTACTCCAACATGTTTCCAAAAAGTCCTAAGAAAACAACTGAGTTCAGCGACCGTGGTTTAGACATTAAAGTAAGCTATAGTCAACCGTTCAAAAAAGGAAGACTCATCTTTGGAGAAGAAAAAGATGGCGCGCTTCAACCTTTCGGAAAATACTGGAGGCTTGGCGCCAATGCTGCTACCGAAATCACTTTTAGCAAAGATGTAAACTTTGCCGGCAAAGCGGTGAAGGCCGGAAGCTATCGCATGTATGCAGTGCCTGGTGCTTCTACGTTTCAGGTTTCATTAAATAGCGAATTGGACGTGTTCTTAGGCGTAACGGAGCCTGATTACACGCTTGATGTAGTGAAAGTAGATGTGCCTGTAACTACAACAGACAATGAAGTAGAACAATTTGTAATCAACTTTGCCAGCGATTCGGTGGGCGTGAATATGGATTTTGTGTGGGATAAAATTCAAGTGCGAGTGCCCATCACGCAGCCTTAATTAAAACCTGAAAATCATTTACCCGAGCCTATCCTAAAAAAATAGGCTCATTTTTTTCCTTCCAAATGGCTCTATCTAAAAAACAAATCTTCGGCTCTGCTATTCTCATTCTGATATTTCTGGGACTAACGTACTTCATCATCGGTAAAATTCAATACCGAATGAACGTGATGGACGTAGAAGAATACGAACCCATCTCCACACTCAAGGTGCCCCAACACATTTTGAAGAGAGCGAAGTATCCGTTCATCGATGTTCACAATCACCAATGGACGATGCCGATTCAAAATTTAGATAATCTGGTGAAGGAAATGGATTCGCTCAACATGCAAGTGATGGTAAACCTGAGTGGCTTCCGCGGAAAGTTTTTAGAGTGGTCGCTGGATAATGTAAATAAAAATTACCCAAAGCGCTTTATCCTTTTTATGAATATCAATTTTGAAAATCTGGATGATGCAGGCTGGCCCAACGAAACATTAGAAATGATGGAGAATGCAGTGAAGCAAGGCGCCAACGGCTTGAAAGTTTATAAAGGACTCGGTCTTACTGATGTCGACAACGAAGGCAAACGCATTGCAGTGAATGATCCGCGCCTCGATCCGATTTGGGCCAAGTGTGGCGAGCTGGGCATACCGGTATTGATTCACTCCGGTGAACCCAATTCATTTTGGAATCCGAAAGACAAACACAACGAGCGCTGGCTCGAACTAAAACAAGAGCCCGGTCGCTACCGCGATCCTGCTAAAGTGCCTTCGTTTGAAGAAATTATGGCGGAGCAACACAACGTATTTAGAAAACATCCCAACACTAAATTCATCGATGCGCACCTTGGTTGGTTTGGTAATGATTTAGATCGGCTTGGAAAATTATTTGACGAGATGCCGAATGTGTACACAGAATTAGGTGCGGTGCTCGCAGAACTAGGCCGACAACCCAAATCCGCGCGCGCCTTTATGATCAAATACCAAGATCGGATTATGTTTGGCAAAGACACGTATAAGATGGAAGAGTACTACACGTACTTTCGGGTTTTGGAAACAGGCGATGAATATTTTGATTACTACCGCAAGCGCCATGCGCATTGGAAAATGTATGGGCTCGAACTTCCGGATTCTGTTTTGCGAAAAGTCTATTATAAAAATGCATTGCAGGTAATACCCGGCATTGACAAAACGCAATTCGACCTTCAATAAAAATTGAAATCAACGATCAAGCGGAAGAGAGACAATAAAGGTGGTAGCCACTCCATAAGTTGACTTTACTTCGATGGCACCGTTCAATTTGTCAATCGCCTCACGCACAATAAACAATCCAAGTCCCGCACCTTCGGATTGCGTATTAGCACGATAAAACATGCTGAAAATTTTACTAAGATATTCCTCACGAATACCACTGCCGTTATCCTCAAAATAAATTTGAATAGCATTTTGGTTGACCACGCTGGTTATTTTCAAGAATGGGTCGGCTTTGGCCAAGTCATGGTATTTGAATGCGTTCGAAATAATGTTTCCAAAAATCACTTGCAGGCGCACGATATCTGAATTAATCAAAAAGTCGCTGGGCACATCTAAGATTACTTTCACCTTATTCGCGCCAGGATAGAATTTAAAATTCTCTAGGTTTTCCTTCAGTACACTTTTCAAATTCAGCATCTGGTAATTGACCTGCTGACGAGAATTGGCTGCGTATTCACTGATACTTCGAATAAATTGATCGAGGTTTTCTGCTCTACCTTTAAGCATAGCGGCATACTCTTTCAACTCTTTTGTATCATCCGTCATTTCCATCAGATGAATCAAACCTTTAATAGAAGTGAGCGGAGCGCGCATATCGTGCGAAGCGCTATAAAAGAACTTATCCAATTCGGCATTCACTTTCAACAACTCCTGATTGCGAAACTCGATATCCTTTTCGCGCATCATCAGCGTAGATTCGAATTTATAATTCACTCGTAGCATGTAATACACAATTACCACAGCCGAGAAACTTGCGATCAAATAAATCGTCAGCAAATTTTCGCTGATGTATTCCGGTGTTACAAAGTCACCGGTAAAACGCGCGTACGGGTGGAAGATCGCAACCACGAATCCGATCGATGAAATCGTAACAATTATCCACGAATATTTTAAGCGCTCGTATCCGAATACCACAAATACACCAAAATTGATACACACTGAAAAGATGTACACACCCATATCTCGTACCAAAACAGCTGTAAAGAAAATGGCAAGTGCATTAACACCGATGGCCAGAGTAATCCGGGCTGTCATAAAATGGCCCTTGTTATTCAGATAAATCACCAGCAACCCCAGCGCAATGCCCAAAAGATTGAAGGGCACAACCTCGTAATAGTCACTAAAAATATCGAGGACGGTGAAGCAGACAAGCGCCAACACAAAAATCACACTTAATTGTGTTGTGAGAATAACCCGCTTGTATTCTTGTGGAGAAAGAACAAAATGAGAAACCCGAAAGAGGGAAAGATAAGATCGGATAATGGCTTCTTTCAAAGGGGGATATTTATCCCTAACCTAATAAGAAAAACTTAATCTTACCAATTGGATTATTTACGCAGACATGCGCGACTTGAACTTTTTGGTTAGTTCGTCTACGCTATTTTTATAATTCGCGTCCGTTTTCATCATGTCTTCCACCGACTCTAATGCATGAATAACGGTGCTGTGATCGCGACCACCAAAATTCTCGCCAATCAAAGCCAGCGTAAGCTGTGTATAGCGCTTGCAAAAATACATGGCAGTTTGGCGAGGAATAACAATTTCGCGCTTTTTTACCTTGCTCTTCATCGCCTCCAACTCAACTTTAAAAAAGTCGGCTACGGTTTTTTGAATATAGTCCACACTTACATCCGCCTGAATTTCTTTAACAATATTCTTGAGAACTTCTTTTGCCAGCTCCAGATCGATTTCTTTTTTCAACAACGTGGCGTGAAACATCAACGAGTTGAGCACACCTTCCATATCGCGCAGGTTAGTATCGACACTAAATGCGAGGTATTCGGCAACTTCAGTTGGTATTTCAATACCATCCGATTGCATTTTATTATGAATGATGGCGAGCTTTGTCTCAAAATCCGGCTCTTGCAAATCAGCTGTCAAGCCCCATTTGAACCGCGATAGCAAACGCTCTTGAAAGCCCTTTAAATCACGAGGCGGGCAATCGCTGGTCATAATAATCTGCTTGCCCGACTGATGTAGTTGATTAAAGATGTGAAAGAAAATTTCTTGCGTTTTTTCACGACCCGCCAAAAACTGCACGTCATCCAAAATCAATAAATCTACCTGAAGATAAAAGTTTTGAAATTCCTGCATCTTATGATTTTGCAGCGCATTTAAAAACTGGCTGGTGAAATCATTTTGGTCTACATATAAAACGATTTTCTCAGGAAGGTTCTTTTTGATTTCGTTGCCAATGGCTTGCACCAAGTGCGTTTTACCCACACCTACGCCTCCGTACAACATCAATGGATTAAACGAAGTTGTTCCGGGTTTCTTGGCTACCGCCACACCGGCTGATCGCGCCAAGCGATTACAATCACCTTCCACAAAATTATCAAACGAATAGTTGGGGTTGAGGCGAGAATTAACTGTAAGCGGATTTAAGGCTTTAAAACTGAAGGGCGAATACTCTTCGTGGCCGTTAACCGCCTGCGCATTACTTTTCTTGAAGCCGCTGCCATTGGGATAGTTCACCAAAACGGGCGGATTCGTTTGATTTCCGCTATCTACAATCACTGAATATTCTAATCTACCGCCAGGCCCCAGAATTTGGTGAACCGCTTTTTTCAAAACGGGCACATAATGTTCTTCGAGCCATTCGTAAAAAAATTGCGAGGGCACTTGAATAGTCAAAACATCGCCTTCGCTGCGAAGCGGGGTAATCGGCTTAAACCATGTAGCAAAGCTTTGTTCATCTACCTCCTGTTTGATTATATCCAAACAATCATTCCAAACTGAGGTGGTTGCTACTTCCATTAGTGAGTTCAAGAGTTTACGGTTTTTCTGCTTTTTTTTTAAAGCGGGAAACAAAGGTGTAAAAAAAATTGAAATTAAAAAGGCAGAAAAAAGAAAAATCACCCTTGACTTTTAAAAAAGAATTTCAGTAATGAATTCCTCGCAAAATCAGCAAAAAAAGAATTGATAAAATGGAAACTTAACCTCAACTTGAAAGCCTATTGCGTTC
>JABFSO010000180.1 GCA_013140555.1 Cyclobacteriaceae bacterium
TCCAAAAAGTGTATGAATTAAATCTTACCGCTGAGGGGCTTTCATTCTTGCTGCTGCGCGAAATCAATAAAGTAGAAGACTTTGTGTTAACACCTTCTTACACACTATTTCAACCATCCTTGTCATATGATAGTTGGAGTGCAGAAGGTAAAGACAGTTCTGCGTTACAAACACTTCACAGAGCGGAGCACGATCGCATTTATGCGAAAGAAGTGTTAAGATTTATTAATACAATTAATTTAAACAAAGTGGGAAGCATCTTCTTCTGGCAAAGTTGTAAAGCCTATTTGCAGTTCATCACAAAGGATTATAATGCATGTTTGGTGCAGGTGAATCAATTACAAAAATGGGCACCCGATACTACGCTGGCTACACAGTTGCAAATCATCAAAGCCTTGGCCCTTACAGGAAGGCAACCAAAGGGAAATGCAATTATTCCAACGGAAGTTCAATCGATCATCTTAGCTAATCCAAAAAACGGACAGTTTATTTTTGCCATCGCGAAGGAGCTGGAAAATTTGGGCAACGCTACGGATGCCGCTTTGCTGTATTCCAGACTTACTGAGATGACGTATCAAGAAGATACTGCGTATGGTAGAAATACTGTGTATTGGCGAATAGCACAAAACAAGGGGAACACCTATTCTGATTATTATACCGATTACTTTGATTACATCGATGCTGTTTACACGCCCGAACAAATTCAACAATTCATTGAAGATATTCGGAATAATAGAGATGCTTCGAATAGCTTTTCAGTATTTAAATACGAGGGAGTGAAGGACCAACTTTCGCGATTCTATGATTTGCTGGGAACAAAATACATCCGGCAGAATAAATTGGAAACTGCGTTGGCTGCATTTGAAAAGGCAGGCAAGCTTTACTGGAATCGGGCGTATACTTCGTGGGACGATCAAACAAACGTGTTTGATCAAAATCCTTTCTATACACTTAAATACACACCCAAGTTTATAGAAGCCCAAGACTCCATTCGCCTGAACAAGTACACAATTACCAAACAACTCATACACTACATCCATCAAGCGGAAGATGAGAATGAGAAGGACCGGGATTATTATTATTTTCTGGTTGCCAACGCCTATTATAACATGTCGCACCAGGGTAACGCCACCATGATGCGAAGAATCAGCCCTTGGTCACGCTACCGACTTTCTGCGATCGAAGATGAACCTGAATTCCGGCAGTCCAATTTGGCTAAAAAATATTATCTGCTGGCAAGGCAATACGCGCAAACCGAAAAGTTCCGCGCGTTGTGTTTACGAATGGCCGCCCATTGCGAAACGCAAAAAATGGATTATAAGAATATTGGGGATTGGTATGATTTTGATCGCCAGGCGGACTTATCTGCCAATACCTACTATTCGGACTTGCAAGCCAATTACCCCGATTACTTTGACGATTTGACATCTAATTGCGATCGCTTTCAAGCATATTTTGAGAGTAGGAGGTAAGACTCTGTTGGATTGGTTGACAGATTGCTATCAGCAAGGCAATACATAGTGCTGAAGGAGTCCTAGTATCCATTAAGAAGTATCGGACATCTTTCAATACATTTTTCTAGACAACAATAGCCTAAAATTTTCAGTAGACTCAAATGATCTCACTGTTAAAGTTGAACGAGTTAAATCGACCAAGTAGGCTATGATTAATTCGTGTGGAAAAAATTAATGTATATGTTGGTGAAGAACACCAACATCGGCTAGTTTTATAATAAATAGGCGCAGATAATATTCTTAGCATCTCATTTAGTTATGCCGACACATTCTCTAAAAACTCTTTTTTTATACCTGCTATTCGTTGGGTGCACTTCCAGGGAATCTAAGACCGAATTGGCAATGGACTCTCTAAAGCACAAACATCACGAATCTGCTTCTAAGGTAGCAGGTGAGCAGAATGATTTGCCAAAGGATTATTGTACCATTAAGATAAATTATAAATCCTTTGACTACCCACGTGACAGAGAATTTACTTGGATGATGAATGGACATCATGTATCTGTGGATAGTTTGAAAGAATTTGCGGTAAAAACATATGAGGGGCTTGATACCATATTCTTCAACCATCCGACCAGAAGGAAAAATGAATTCATGCTATGTGATTTGACAAAAGGTCAACGCTATGAAATTTATTATAATTCCTGTTGCTCGGATTTCTATTTTTGGAAAGAGGGTAAAAGCGGAGCTGATAAAAGATTCGTTGAATTTCAAATGACGGGAAATCGTAAGGACAAAAAACGAATTGGTGGAGTTAGCAACGAGGCAGCTTTTTTAACTGCTAATAAGGCATTCAGTTTGACCGGAGATTATATGCGAAGCCCGATGTTTCCTAATCGATATCATGTTTTTGTTGAGGAGTTCGAGCCATGGCATGAGGATAGTACAATTGCGAGGATAATCAATCCTGTAACAAGAAAAGAAGGGAAAGCTTTTAAGCATTCAAACCAAAAGCTAATTGACTTTCAATATGTTTTTCTGGATAACGACAGCCTACGCGTTTCAGTAGACTCAAATGATCTCACTGTTAAAGTTGAGCGAGTTAAATCGACCAAGTAGGCTATCATTAATTCGTGTAGAAAAAATTAGTGTACATCTTGGTAAAGAACGAATATCGGCTAAATAGGTGTCGGACGGCTTGTTGCGTGCC
>JABFSO010000304.1 GCA_013140555.1 Cyclobacteriaceae bacterium
AGGTATAATCATCAACTGTTAGATTTTTAAATGAAAACTCTCTTTTTGTTAATAGCTCTTGCCATCACACTGGCTTCCTTTCAAAAAAAACCTGCCTTTGATTTAAAGGCTAGTATGACTCGCGGGCAAGAGGTATACACCACCAATTGCGTGAGCTGCCACATGGAAAAAGGCGAAGGCATGGAAGGCGTTTTTCCTCCGCTGGCAAAATCGAATTACTTGATGGCCGATAAAAAAAGATCGATCGTGCAAATTATAAAAGGTATTAGTGGTCCGATTAAAGTAAACGGTGTCGAATACAATGGCGAAATGGCGGCTATCGATTTGAGCGATCAGGAGATCAGTGATGTGCTGAATTATGTGCGCAATTCTTTTGGAAACAAAGGCGCAGCAGTAACACCGGAAGAAGTAAAGACAGCGAGAAAGTAAACTCGCTGCCAAAATAATTTAATTGACTCCTTAAAATTTCATCACCAATCCAATGTGATTTGGAGATAGATTGAATTTCAATTCTGGCCTTCTTCCAAGCGAGCTCGTTTTATTACCTTGATTATAAATCGACACAGCTTCTTTTGTTTTCTTATTAAATGCGCTGATGAAAGGGATCGAAACAACAATTAGTCCGGCACCAATTCCGGCCAATTCCCAACTGGGTTTACCACCTGCAATGGCTGTACCGATGGGCCATCCTACCAAAAATCCACCGGCCACACCAAAAATTGTCGCAGCTGTTGCGTTGGGTTTGGCTTGTTGAAATAATTTAGACGCTTCGGGGTTTGCTTGTAAAGCTATTCCTAATTGTTTGACCGTTAGTCCCTGGTTGTTTTGAAAATACTTGTACCCGCCAAATACTTTCGTCATGCGGATGGAATCGGACTGAGCAAAGTTGCTGGCAGCAAAAAGGAAAATGATTGCAGAGGTAAAAATGAACTTCATGTTGATTGTTAAGTTTTATAGTTAATAATTGCTTTAGTTTTCAAGGGAGAAATTTATGTTGGGCTTTTATGGCAAAGCGACAGGTGTTATTTTTCTTTTGACAATAAGATAGGCAACAGCCAGATTAGGCGCCCATGCCATCCATGATACGATTTGATACGAAAAAGTAAAATCATTGGTAGCAACCATGAGCAACGGCAACCAAATCCGTAAAGTTACGGCTCCTACACACATGGCATAACTATAGATCATCCATTTTTGATGTGCAATTACTCTTCCTTTACAGATGGTGAGGTAACCTTGAATGGTAGTAAATGCCCAAACCAATCCCCCGATCATAAAACCAAGAAAGGCAATGAGACCGCCTTCGGCAAAGAATCCAATATAGCCTACGCCTAATGCACTCAGCCAAACACAAAGCACATACACTATTCCTATTGTTCGGTGAAGTCTCATAGAATAATTCCGTAGCCCTTGGATGAACTGCAGCCATCCTACCATTAGCGCAACGCCCCCAAATGAGATGTGTATGTAAAAGAATGTTTTCCATACCCAATCTGATAAGAGCGCATCACTTTTCACTTGCAGAATGCCTACTTTTCCTTCAACCAAAAAAAACTGGAGGGGATAAATGCTGATCAAGAGAATCAGAAAAATGAGAGGGAGATATACTAATGTCTTTGAGATTGATTTTATGAACGCGCTATTCATCATCATTACATTATCAAGCCCGCCACAAATATTTTTAGTTTGCCAAATTTCTTTTTAGGCACAAAGTCAACTGTGTTGTTTTTATCCACTAGCGAAGTCTTTACTTCGCCTGAATCATAATAGCTTATTAAAAAACCCTCAGTGCTCATTGCCTTTTGAAATATATCTGAGTGGGACATATTCGCCAAGCTAACGTGGTGTCCGTTCGATAGGAATGGCATCAACTCATCTGTAGCAAAATCGGCAGGAGTAGAAACATCCAGATGCCCGCTAATGACCAATGTGGGCGAATTGGATTGCCTGCATTGGCGATATTCTGCGGCTATTAGGTTTTGCGTCCAATTACCAGCTATTCCCCAATACAATAAAGATGTATTACCCCCTAAAACTGCATTGGTAGAGCGAAAAGTTTTCCGGTAATCTATTCCTGGTTGAAAATCTGCGCTCACACCTTTGGCGTACAAATCTCCGGTAATTGTTCCTCCCATCATATCGGCAATTAATTGTATCAGATAGAGACCACTGTAATCTCCCTTATTAGCCGCTTTGAAGTAGTAGTCGAATGTTAGTGTTGCAAATTCCTTCGAGAACATAGCGCCAAATGTTCCGATTTTTATTTTATCAGCATCCAATCTATAAACCGACCATCGCTTCGGCATTTTTTGAAAAGCTTTTGCCATGGCATCTTTAATGGAGCCTTTGTAATGACTGCTATTTTGCGCTTTGTAAACGCTATCATATAAATCAAGTATCTGATCTGTTTTCTCAGCTTGCCAAATAAAGTGACCTGGTGGGTTGGGCCCAATCATTACCGTGCGGTTCAAGGCTTGGGGGTAGCGGTAACTGTAAAGTAGAGCTACTCTTGTGCCGTAGCTTACGGATAGTAGAGTTATGCTTTTATATCCCATTGCTTTGCGCGCAAATTCGATGTCGTCAATCACATCCACCATCGTGTACTTATTAATATCAATTCCTTTTTTCTTTAGCTCTGCCAGATATTCATTCATTTTGGTTT
>JABFSO010000052.1 GCA_013140555.1 Cyclobacteriaceae bacterium
TTCTCAGCTTGCCAAATAAAGTGACCTGGTGGGTTGGGCCCAATCATTACCGTGCGGTTCAAGGCTTGGGGGTAGCGGTAACTGTAAAGTAGAGCTACTCTTGTGCCGTAGCTTACGGATAGTAGATTTATGCTTTTATATCCCATTGCTTTGCGCGCAAATTCGATGTCGTCAATCACATCCACCATCGTGTACTTATTAATATCAATTCCTTTTTTCTTTAGCTCTGCCAGATATTCATTCATTTTGGTTTGGATATTGTCGAGCGATTTATCACTTAGCTGTTGATGGTTAAGACCTTTGAATGACTTGTTTACTTTTTTGGAATTCAAAATTGTTGACCCATCTGCACCTCTGTATCCCACACAAACAATATCATGATTCTTCAAAAGCTCAGAAGAAACAGGGGCAGAGGAGAGGCTCCCTACCGATGGTATATTACTGGCACCCGGCCCTCCATCTAACCAAAAAATCGGTTCCGTAGGATTCTCACTGTTCGACTTAAAGATTTTTATGGGCAATGTTAAAATACGCGAGTTGGGTTTCGTGCGATCTTCAGGCACCTGCAGTTGACCTTTCTGCAATACATACTTTATTCCTTGAATTTCTACAGTTTCTTTTGTGAGTAGCGTGAATTGTTCGCGCGATTGAGAGAACGAATTCTGAAACAAAACGAGTAAAAAAAATGCGATTGCGCATCCAATAAATAAGGTGATTCTTCTTTGTTTGTCAATTGAGATATTTTTCATATTTGATTATTTTCTGCAAAGAGAATACAATCATGCATTTAAAAAGTCCCATTATGTAAAGAGGTACCTTGCTGTATTTGAGGGTTATCTAGTTGATAATCAGGTTTCCTAGGAAATGGAACTTGCTGGTAGGAAGTATTTGAATGCCAAATAACTTTAATCTGACTGGATCTTAATATGTTCTTGTCTCAAATAGAGCGTAGGTGATTGCCCCGTAATATTTTTAAAATTCCTATAAAAGGCTGTCTTGGAATTAAATCCGCATTCAAAGGCCAGAGCCAGCAATGTGTACTTTTGGTTTTCAGGTAAGGCTACAATTCTTTTAAATTCTTCAATGCGTTTGCCATTAATAAAGTCATAGAATGTTTTTGACTCCAATGAATTAATGACCTGAGACAGATGGTTTGGGTGTACCGAAAGCCTACTAGCCAGTTCGGTAATAGTAAGCTCTGGATTAAGAAATAATTTTTGATCGTTCATTGCTTTTGATAGCTTCTCATGAATGACTTGTTGAGCTTCAAGCGATAGGGTAGATTTGAGATATCTGGCTTTGTGTTGTTCTGGAGCGGCACTATTTTTTTCTTCTATTTCTGTACTAGTTTCAATAGCAGGCTCATTAGTTGGTGGCACGTTCGTAAAAATGCCTACTTGTTTGATACCGAAGTAACCCAGTAACATCACAAACAGCGCTACCAAAGAAAAGATGATCCGATCATTTCCATAAAATACAGCTAGCCATTGCAACCCCATGCCATAGATTAGGTAACGTAACCATGTGAGGTTAATTTTTTCAACTTGCGAAAACCGGTCTCGAACAGTTTGCTTGTGCTTTCGCAGGAGCCACAGCGAAAGAATGACGTAAACTGCTCCGGAAGCATACACGAGTATCCGTTGAATAACCAACACGAACACAAACCCTTTTCCTCGATTTTCAAATACTAAAAGCTTCTCGCTATGAGATAAAAGAAAAAAGGGAATCATCAACACGTAAACAAGCACAACCGGTGCAAAATGCCAAACCCAATGTTTCCGAAGATAGAAATGTTGGTTGGTAAGGGATGAAGTGTAGAAATACAACATCGGTCCATGAAACAAAGGCAAAGGGAAGCCGATCATCAGGTATGGGAAGTAATACGGGTCTACTGTTATATCCAGATAGTATTGTACCAAATGCACCCCAATGACCAGTAGCCAACAGGCCAGAATTCCATCGGCTTTTGTTTTGTTGCGCTTGGTTAAAAGCACCAACGCTAATAATAGAGCAACGGATATGGCTGAAATGTAAAGCATGGTTAGAAAACAGAATACGTAAATATCGAAAATTAATTTTTACCTGAGCTGGGAAGTGGGTGTTTCATCTATGTTACTGGGATATCTTGCCGTTAAACCCATTCAACTTTTTCGCGAAATATACCTTCCCCGTTTTTCTCGATCATAAATCGCGACTACCTTTGTGCTTTTACGATGGCTATGGCAGACGAAAAAAGTTTGAATTTTTTAGAAGAGATTGTTGAAGCTGACCTGAAGGAAGGAAAGTATACGAGCATTGCTACGCGCTTCCCTCCGGAACCGAACGGATACCTTCATTTGGGACATGCCAAAAGCATTTGCCTAAACTTTGGTCTGGCAAACAAATATGGCGGCTACACCAACTTGCGTTTCGATGACACCAACCCGGTGACGGAGGAAACCGAATACGTAGAGAGCATTAAAGACGATGTGCGTTGGCTTGGCTTTCAGTGGGCCAACGAATTATATGCATCCGATTATTTTCAGAATTTGTATGACTTTGCGGTCGTGCTGATCAGAAAAGGATTGGCGTATGTGGATGATAGCACCAGCGAGGAGATAGCTGCACAAAAAGGAACGCCTACCAAGCCTGGCACCAACAACATTTACCGCGATCGCTCGATCGAAGAAAACCTGACGCTCTTCACCGATATGAAGACAGGCAAATATAAGGATGGCGAAAAAGTGCTGCGGGCAAAAATTGATATGGCGCACACCAACATGCTCATGCGCGATCCGGTGATTTATCGTATAAAACATGCACACCATCACCGCACTGGAGATACATGGTGCATCTACCCAATGTATGATTTTGCCCACGGCCAGAGCGACTCAATAGAAAAAATAACGCACAGCATTTGCACACTTGAGTTTGTGCCGCATCGCGAGTTGTACGACTGGTGCATAGCCAACCTGGAAATATATCCATCGCATCAATACGAATTTGCCCGCCTCAACATGACCTATACCATGATGAGCAAGCGCAAGCTTTTGCAATTGGTAAACGAGAAACATGTGAGCGGCTGGGACGACCCGCGGATGCCTACACTCACGGGTGTGCGCAGACGCGGCTATACACCTGAAAGCATTCGTGAATTTTGCGACAAGATTGGCGTGGCCAAGCGCGAAAACTTGATTGACATTGGATTGCTGGAGTTCTGTGTGCGCGAACACCTCAACAAAATTTCGTTACGCAGAATGGTGGTGTTAGATCCGATCAAAGTGGTGATCACTAATTATCCTGAAGGCAAAGAAGAAATTTTAACCAGCGAAAATAATCCAGAAGATGAAACTGCCGGATCACGCTCGATTCCATTTAGCCGCGAACTTTATATTGAGTCAGATGATTTTATGGAAGTGCCCCCTAAAAAATATTTTCGGTTGGCTCCGGGTCAGATGGTGCGCTTGAAAAGTGCCTACATTATCAAGTGCGAAGAAGCTATCAAAAATGCAGAAGGCAAAGTAACAGAGTTGCGTTGCACCTATGTGCCGGAAAGTAAGAGCGGATCGGATACTTCAGGCATTCATGTGAAGGGCGTTATTCATTGGGTGAGTGTTGCACATGCGTTGCCTATCGAGGTGCGCTTGTATGACAGATTATTTGTAACAGAAGATATGAATCGCATAGAAGATGATTTTAAGAATCACTTAAACCCAGATTCGTTAAAAGTGTTGACGAATGTTTATGCAGAGCCATCGTTGAAAGAAGCAAAAGAAGGAGACCGCTTTCAGTTTATGCGCACCGGCTATTTTTATAAAGATAAAGATTCTACCTCTAACCAATTAGTGTTTAACCGCACCGTTACGCTCAAAGATATGTGGGCGAAAGAGGCCAAGAAGAACTAATTTTTTTAGTGAAAATAAGTGTGAGGCATATTGTATTGCCTAAATGAAGAAACAATTTGTGAATCATTTTCCCCAAATGATTTTAATCTTAGAAGTATTAACTTTCTTTTAACAGACCTCTAAGTAGTGCTGTGTTGGGAGCAAAATCAGAGCTCCCAGCTCATCATTTTATATTTTTTCGTTTTATTTAACGAATTTCTCATTCAAAGAAATTACTCTGTCGAATTTTGGGTGGCCTTTCATGGATTTATGATCAGTATATCATAATTTTAATTTGCTTATTGCCAGTCATAAAAGGAGATTCCTGGTTTGTAACCTGACAGATTTCGAGGTACTATAAATACGTATGATGAATAAAAAATTATGGATCGCCATTTTGGTTTTGCAACCCTGGTTGCTCTCAGCTCAAATGGGTATGCCCAAAACTAAGATTTATGATTTTAGTTTTGACGACAGCGGATCTATTTGGGGTATCCTTCAGGACAAGCGGGGCGTGTTATACTTTACAGCCGACAACGGATTGTTTGAATATGATGGCGTCAAGTTTACGAAGATAGAAATTGTCAACCCAATGGGTATTGCGATGGATGATGATGGTGATATTTATGTTTCTGCTTACGAAGAATTTGGAGTGCTTGAGTCGGATGCAAAGGGCAAAGTGAGATTCAAAAGTTTATTACCTCTCATCAAAGACTCAGTATCGCTGGGCGTACCTCGCTCAGTAGTTGTTTTGAAAAATCTCATTTATTGTATTTCTAATCGAATGATTTTGGAATATGACAAATCAAAAAATTCTATAAAAACCTATTATCCGCAAGAAGGATCATTTTTCATAAATGGATTTGTAAGAGACAATGCACTCTATACATCTGGCTTTAACAAAGGCTGGATGCAAATTAAAGATGGTGAGATAGCCGTTGCGCCTTATGGCGATTCGCTCAAAAGTTATCAAAATGGACTTTACAATACTTCGTTTGTGCGGGACGGAAGAAATTACGTATTCGCTTTTTATTATCTGATCGAATATTTCGGGGCCAGCCGTCCACCGATTATTAAAAAACTTCTATCTCCTTATTTATCAGGTACCGCTATTTATCATGCTTCCCCATTATCTTCCAATCATTATGTGCTGGCCACCTATAATGGTGGAGCATTTCTGATGGATTCTTCATCTCAGGTGGTCAATCACTACACAGATTCAACGGGTTTTCCTGGCCGAGATGTTGTTCACACATTTCAGGATCAATCGGACAATATCTGGTTGGCTTTTATGCAAGGGAAATACATTTTAGCAAAAACCGAACCAGGTCTAGATCTTTCTATTTGGAATGAGAAGAATGGCATAACAGGTACCATTAAATCGATGATTAAGTACAAAGGCGAAATGTACATTGCCACCAATCAAAATCTTTTCATCATCGATTCCAAAGGGAATGCTCGTAATTATTTTCCAAAACATACCAACCTATACGGCATCATTCAAATGAAAGTAAATGGTGATGAGAGATTGCTGATTTATGGCCGTAAGGGAATTGAATTGTTAGATCCTATCAAGAAGGTGGAGGAGTCAATTTACCCCGGGTTGAAGCAGCTCCGAGAAATTACTCCATCAAAGTCTTTTGCGAATGTGCTTTTCGTACAAGATCAGGATCAATTCGGATACCTTGAATTCAAAAATAAAAAGTGGACTTACACTTTATTGGAAAAGGGATTGCTTGCAGAATATGTTGTGGAGGATCAGAAAGGCAACTTGTGGATAAAGGATGGATTAAAACGAAGCCTGATTCGTATGCGGTTAACCAATAAAGAGGGCCAACTTGCGATTGACTCGAAAGAGGAGATAGATACCAAGCAGGATTTGCCCGATGGTGTAATTTATGTTACTTCAGTGAACGATGAAATTTTGTTTCTGGCGAAGAAGGGCATATTTCATTTAAATGAACGTACGGGCAAGTTGGAACCATGGCAGAAATTGGGCAAGAAGTATGATGAAATAGTGAAACAGGCAACTATGATCATGCAGGCCCCTAATGACGGCACATTGTATTTTTCAACAAAACCTTCATTTGATATTAATCTACGTCTTTATAAAAATGCACAAGGTGATACTATTGTTGATGATAAGTCATTCAAGCGTTTTCCAGACATTGCTGAATGGGCAGCGACTGTTTTGGATGATGGCACCGTTTGGTTAGGTGGAGCGCGCGGGCTAATCAAATTTGATCCTTCAAAAATTACTAAGTCGTTTCCTTCGGATTTTAATTGCTTGATTCGGCAGGTGACTTTGAATAATGACAGTATCTTATTTGGTGGAGGCTTGAAGGAAACAGATGCGCTAAATGCAAACCTTCAATTGAATTATAATCCGGGCAATCTCGTCATTCACTTTGCAGCTCCTTTTTTCGACAGCGAAGAGGAAACCCAATATTCGTATCAATTACAAGGAGGTGATGAAACGTGGTCGGATTGGGAAAAGAAATCGTTTAAAGAATACAGTTATCTACTAGAGGGCAACTACACCTTCAAAGTAAAAGCAAAAAATATTTATGGACAGGAAAGTAAAGTCGGCACTATTTCTTTTAGAATTCTTCCGCCTTGGTATCGTTCGGTGTGGGCTTATCTCTTTTACGCGATCGCATTCGGTGTTTTTATTTTTGTGATCGTGCGCTGGCGTACGCAAAATCTTCATAAAAAGAAGAAAGAATTAGAAACATTGGTATCATTAAAAACACATGAGTTGTTAGAGGCCAATGAGCAGCTGGAGCTAAGTCATGAGCAGTTGACGGAATCAAATAATCAACTGCAAGAAAATCACAAGCAACTAGTAGACATAAATAAGGAACTTGAAACGAGCCAGGAAGAGTTGCGACAAAGTAACGATGAACTAATGGCTGTAAATGAATATTTGAAAAAAGCACAGCGACAGTTGGTTGAATCCGAAAAAATGGCATCCCTTGGTCAGTTAACAGCTGGGATCGCCCACGAAATCAACAACCCGATCAATTTTATTTCCGGTGGCGTGCAAGCATTGGAAGTTTTGCAAAATGAGTTAATGGAGAGCCACAATAAATCAACGGAAGAAATTCAGCAAGCAAAGCAAGATATTCAAGATTTGATGAATAGCATTCACAATGGTGTGACTCGCACCGCGGACATAATTAAGAGCTTGCGAACTTTTTCGAGCCCGGTAGAGGGAATTGATGCCCATGCTGATATTTTGGAGTCCATCGAAAGTGCATTGATCTTAACCGGTAGTAAAATAGTAGACAATGGCATTGTTGTAGAAAAGAAAATAGAACATCATTCTCGTGCAAAGGCAAACTCGCCTCAAATTAGCCAGGTAGTCATTAACTTGATTGATAATTCTATTCATGCTTTGAAAAGCTTGGACGGAAAAAAGCACATTTCAATAGTATCTTTTGAAACAGAAAATCAGATCATCATCAAAGTAAAAGACAATGGCAGCGGCATTCCACTGGAAAATCAGCCGCATATATTTGAGCCTTTCTATACTACCAAAGAAGTGGGAGCAGGCACCGGACTCGGGCTATCGATTTGTTATGCAATTATAGAAAAGCATAAGGGTAGCTTGACATTCGTAAGTAAACCGGGTGAAGGAACAGAATTTACGATCGCTTTGCCAAAGGCTGAAACAGCCTGATAAAGGCGGTTGCTACGCCAAGGCAATTAACGGCTTTAAAAATTATTACTGCTGGTGGGAATAAAGTGATGCGTAGCCTTGTCTAAAGGGTAAATACAAACAACATGAAACTATCCTTCATCACCTTTCTACTTTCGCTGATCATGATTAGCGGAAACGCACAAACAAGCAACGCACCGCAAACAGCTAAACCACAGGTTCAGTCAACTGCTCATCATAAGGATCGGCACCATAAAAATAACTTTCGAGGCGGCAAAAAGAAGCAAGGCAATCATGGTCACGGCAGGCACGGTCATCACAAAGGCCGTCATCGTCATCACCGCTCACACTAATTTGCATTCTGAAGAAATCCTGATCAATTTTGAGTTAAAGAAGAATATCAAACTAACCTGTATTTATGAATTTGAATAACAACATGCGCATCTATCATCGCTATCTCGGTTTCTTTTTAGCAGGCATTATGGCCGTCTATGCGATCAGCGGCATTATTTTAATTTTCCGTGATACGGATTTCCTGAAAGTAGAAAAGAAAGTAGAGAAAGAACTAAAGCCTAACATGGATGCAGAAGAACTGGGCAAAGCATTGCGCATACGCGAATTGCAAGTAACCGGCACCGTGGGAGCCATCGTCTCTTTTGAACAAGGAACCTACAATAAAGAAACAGGTATAGCGAGCTACACCACGAAGGAATTGCCCCTGGTGCTCAATAAAATGACCCAACTGCATAAGGCGAATACCAAGCAGCCTCTCTTTTTTCTGAATATTTTATTCGGCCTTTCGCTCTTCTTTTTCGTGATTTCATCTTTCTGGATGTTTTTGCCCGGAACAGATGTTTTTAAAAAAGGACTTTACTTTGCAGCAGCAGGTTTGGTGATTGCACTCGTGCTGATTTTCTTAAAATAGAATCAATAAAAAACAATTAGTGTGGCGAAATTCAATCAACTCAAAATTATCAATGGCCTGGTGATTTTCGCTTCACTTGTTGGCTATCTGGAATGGGGTAAAGACAACCACCAGTTTTTGGCGCAGGCAGAGTTAGAAGTAATTTCCAAATTGCTCACCGATCCACTCTCGGTTTGGCATCCATTTACTTTGCTTCCCATGGCAGGCCAAATCATTTTAATAATAACACTCTTTCAATCTTCTCCTTCTCGCAGACTCACTACGATAGGTATTGCCTGCCTAGGTATTTTGATTGTCTTCATGTTTCTTATCGGTCTACTTGGAATGCATTTCAAAATTATAGCTTCTACCTTGCCATTTGTTGTGTTAGCCATCATTGCGTTGCGCATGCACTACAAAAAGTAAGAAAGGTTTAGTAGTAGAACGGGCGCCCTGTCACATCCGCGACAAAGCCACACTTTCCCACGGGGCATATC
>JABFSO010000391.1 GCA_013140555.1 Cyclobacteriaceae bacterium
TATCAATTATGGTTTATCCGCGTGTTGTTTTTTTATAACCTAGCCTATCCTGTCATTCGCTGGTGTGTGTTGCACGCTTACGCGCGATGGATTTTCTTCACCTTTGCATTTTTGTTTTGGCTATCCACAGGAGGTTTGATTTTGATTGAAGGAGAAGGGTTACTGTTCTTTTCATTGGGAGTTTGGATTCAGAAAACCAATTTCTCTGTTGAAACACCTGCTAAATATCTCAAGCCTCTTTATTGGTGTGTGATGTTTGTAGCACTTTCTTTACTTAAAACATGGTTGGCATTCGAGGGCGAATCTTTGATTGGCGGAGCTGTGTATCCTGTGATCACGTTACTTCACAAATTCGTGATCGTCAGTGGGCTGATCACTTGTTGGTTTGGACTGGATCGTTTGGTAGGTGTGTTCATGAATCAAAAATGGTTTGTGTGGCTCACTGCATTTTCGTTTTTCATTTACGCCCTTCATGCACCTTGGGTCGCCATCTTCATTGATGCTATGTTTGAATGGTTACAATTCACTGAAGGCTATCGCATGATCACATTTGTACTCTTGCCTCTTCTGGTTATCGGCATTTGTATTTTGATTGGAGCAGTCCTACGAAGAATAAGTCCGAGTGCCTACCAATTCCTGACGGGAGGGCGTGGCATGTGAGATATTATCAGGAAATAAATTAAATTGAAATAAATTTCAACGTTAAACCCAATTCGCTATGCAAAACGCCATCAGTTGGTTCGAAATTCCGACTACAGATATTGGAAGAGCCACACAATTTTATGAAACCATTTTTCAGATAAAGTTGGCGCCACTTGATTTGGCCAACATTAAAATGCGCATGTTTCCAATCGATGATCCGATGACGCAAGTAGGTGGAGCATTAGTTGACAGTGGTGGATTTCACAAACCATCGGCTACCGAAGGTCCCTTGATTTATTTGAATGGGAACCCGGATCTGCAACTTGTATTAAATCGAGTGGAGGCTGCCGGAGGTAAAGTATTAATGCCAAAAACTGAAATTTCACCGGAGTATGGTTTTATGGGCTTACTTCAAGACACCGAAGGCAATCGCATCGCATTGCATTCTGTTCCCATAGCTAAGTAAAGCAATACTGAACCAACGCACGTGAGCCCTTCTTTATCGAACTACTATTCTGAATTTGTTTTCACTACTTCGCGCAGCAGCGGACCGGGTGGGCAAAATGTAAATAAGGTCAACAGCAAAGTCGCACTTTCGTGGAATATTCATGAGTCAGCATTATCCGATGATGAGAAGAATGTGATCCTCACCAAGCTGGCTTCCATTATCACTAAAGAGGGTGTGTTGATGCTCACTTCGCAAGAGAAGCGATCGCAGTTGCAGAACAAAGAAGAGGTGATTAAAAAATTGGAAAAACTGTTGGTAAAAGCCTTTGCCAAGAAAAAAGTGCGTAAGCCCTCCAAGCCCAGCAAGGCAGCCAAGCAAAAACGAATAGTTGAAAAAAAGAAAGCCGGAGAAAAGAAGAAATGGCGCCAGAAGGGATTTGACGACTAGCCCGTTTGTTGATACAGTCGGCTGCCCTATATTTGCGCAAATTTTTCATTTATGAGACTCGGGCAGTTGTCACGAAAACTGGGAGTGAGCACCCCAGAAATCATTCAGTTTTTGGCTTCCAAACAAATTACCATTGGCGAAGATTCAAACGCTAAAATTGAAGATGCACACGCCCATTGGGTAACTGAAAAATTTGCTCCACACCTAATCGCTTCGGTAGAAGAAGTGATGGCCGAAGAAAAGCAAGAAGTTGCAATCCCCGTTGAAGCCACTCCGGTTATCGAAACGCCATCCACGGAAGTTACGAGCGAAGAACCTGCTCTTTCGGAAGTAATCAAAGCTCCTAAAATTGAGTTGGCCGGACTGAAGGTCTTAGGTAAAATTGAAATTCCTGAAAAGAAGAAAAAGATAGACGAGAATACGGAAGGCAGCCCAGAAGAGAAAGAAAGAAAGCCCCGTAGCGAAAGGCCACGTGCAGCCAACCGCGACTTCCAAGAGCGTCCGCGCAAAAATCCAGTAACACTGCAACGTGAGCGTGAACAACGCGAAGCCGAGCGATTACGAAAAGAAAAACTTGCCGAAGAGAAGGAAAAGAAAACCAATCACTACCTCAACCGGGTAAAGCCAGCCACTCCTGCGAAAAAAATGAAGAGAACAGAAGAGGCTGCCGAAATGATCGACACTCCTGTTGAAAAAATGCCTACCACCATATGGGGCAAATTTATGCGATGGCTAAATACCTAAAGGATCTAACCACCGCATGATTGTTTAGTTCTTACTAGTTCCTTTTAGCAGGTCGCTTGTACTTCACCGGAGGTGCTGGCTCAGGTTTCATTTCTACGGCTTGCGTCTTCAATAACTTCAGTGCTTCTTCTACCGCTCTTTCTAGTTGTGGATCGCGGCCTTTGATCAAATCAGCGGGCAATTGCTCCACTTGAATATCAGGCGAGATGCCAACTCCTTCTACTGCCCACTGGCCATTTACATCATAAAAACCTCCACGCGGAGCCACCATGCGCCCACCATCCACAAAAGGAGGTGTATCCCACGTGCCGACCAAGCCACCCCATGTTTTTGTACCGATGAGTGTACCTATTTTCATTTTGTTGAAAAGATATGGGAGCAAATCTCCGCCTGATCCTGCACGCTCGTTAATCAACATTACTTTAGGTCCGTAGATAGCAGCATGCGGCACACGGAATGGCAAGTGTTCTTCGGTGCGCGAGTTAAAATATCCTTGCAGATCGCGCGCCATAATGTCGACCATATAATCGGCAGCAGAGCCACCACCATTGTTGCGCTCGTCAATAATCGCTCCCTTCTTATCTTGTTGTGCAAAGTAGTAGCGATTGAATGAAGTGTAACCCGGATTGCCCGTGTTGGGCACATACACATACGCCAACAGACCTTTGGATAGCTCGTTTACTTTTCTGCGATTTCCTTCTACCCAATCAATGTTACGCAGTTGATTTTCGTTTTCAACGGGAACGACCGTGACGATTCGCGCGCCTTCGGCTGAAGGCCTACTGTTCACTTTTATTTTTGTTTGTCGATTGGCGGTTGCTTCGAAATATTTGTACAGGTTCATCGAAGTCGAAATCGGCTGACCATTTACTTCTAATATATAATCACCTGCGTTGATATTGACACCCGGTTCACGTAGCGGAGCTTTCATTTCCGGATTCCAGCTTTCGCCTAAATACGTTTTCTTAAATCGGTAGTAGCCATTTTCAACTTCAAAATCTGCGCCAAGCAAACCTACCGGCACATTATCGATGTTTGGAAAATCTCCGCCACTGGTGTAAGAGTGACCAACGGCTACTTCACCACCCAAAATATCAACCACATAATTTAAGTCGGAGCGATGACGCACGTGTTCAATCCAAGGGCTATACCATTTGTACACATCACTCCACGGTGCACCGTGCACATTGTTAACATACAAAAAGTCGCGTTGGTAGCGCCAACCTTCGCGGAAGATTTGTTTCCATTCTTCCATCGGATTGATTTTTAGTTTCATCGTACCGGCAGCTTCTACTTTACCATCGCCAATTTTTTTGTTTGAATCGCTGGCACCTAATATTCCCCACGTGGCATTGCTGCGATAGAGCAATGACTTGCGATCGTTTGAGATAGCAACGTCATTCACCGGAGTGAGATACACTTCTGATTTGCGATCTTTAAAATTGTAGCGATGCAGCGTTTGACCTTGTTGGTTAGCCACGATCTCTGAATAAAATAAATACCCATCCGGTGCCGGATAAAGCGCGGCATAGTTTCGCTGCGGAACATCCACTGCCAACATACGATTCGATAATCCGTCCATGTCAATTTTCACGATAGGAGTTGCATCTTTCTTCGCTTCGTCTTTTGCTTTTTCTTTTTCATCATCGCTGCGCGGTGCGAGCGGAGAAGCATCGTCTTTGCTTAGCACCAGCACATACAATGCACGGGTGACTGGACGATCATACGAACTCATGTCTAACCAACCGGAGTTCAAGGCATAGTTCGTGCTCGCTAAAATGTAAAGGTATTTTCCGGTCGCATCCCACACCGGTGAAATGACATCGGCCATGCCATCGGTGAGTTGAAGGTTTTGATTGGTCTCTACATTAAATACTTTGATTGCCTTGTGGTGATTGTCTTGAATTTTTGGATACGCAATCCATTTGCTATCAGGTGACCACACCGGGTTCAGCGTACGATTCGGGTGTGCGTAGCGCTCGTTATCCACTTTTTTGGTAATGCCGCTATTCACATCGGTAAACCACAACACATAGTCGGTGTCGGTAAAAGCAATGTATTTGCCATCGGGTGACCACGTGGGTTTAAAAAAGAAAGTAGGTTTTGAAATCGCAATTGCTTTGGGTTTCTCTAATCCTTCCTGATCATCAATCATTAATTGATATTCTCCGCTGGCATCGCTAAACCACGCTATCTTCTTTCCATCAGGCGACCACACCGGTGAACGATCAGCTGCAGCTGGTTGACGCGTAATGTTTCGCCAGTCGCCCTTCTCTTTCGGTGCTGTAAAGATTTCACCGCGATATTCAAACAGAGCACGTTGACCGGTAGGTGATAAAGAAGCATTCACTAATGAGGCTGGCTTTATATCTTCCCATCGTTCGCGTGCCCAATGAAAGTCTCCGCGCACATTCACCACCACACGCTTGGTCGTTCCGTTGGCCGGATTCAAAATATTCAGGTAGCCTCCTTGTTCATAGACGATGACACCTCCACCTGCGTCTAAACTCTTTGCATCAAAATCTGTATGGAATGTTTGTTGCTTCAATTCATTCGTAGCCGGATTGTACGACCACACATTGTTCGCATAATCGCGTTCGGACAAAAAGTAAACCACATTATTTAACCAAACCGGATCGGTGTGCCGCTCGTTGTCGGTTTGTGGAGTCATCTTCAATGAATAATTTTTCAGGTCTACAATCCAAATGGGTTTGGCTTGACCACCGCGATAGTTTCTCCATTCCGGATCCCAAAAACCAATTTGCTGATAAGCGATGTACTTGCCGTCCTCTGAAATCTCCCCGGCTACTGCACGAGGAATCGTCAAAGCTTCTTCCATGCCACCGGTGCGTTTGATTGAATAAATTTTAG
This sequence comes from Cyclobacteriaceae bacterium, assembly GCA_013140555.1. GTDB lineage: Bacteria > Bacteroidota > Bacteroidia > Cytophagales > Cyclobacteriaceae > ELB16-189. Next base: position 5,153 of record JABFSO010000391.1, read on the forward strand.
ATTCCAGTGTTGGTACTGCTTCGCGCGAAGACGCAAATAAAATGGATTCGCCATCGGGTGTCCAGCCGGTTACATTGTCAGCGCCTGGATGCCAAGTGAGTCGCTCGGGTTGACCACCTTCGCTGGGTATGATGTACACATCGGTGTTGCCATCGTACTGCCCAGTAAATGCAATGTATTTTCCATCGGGCGAAAAGTGTGGCAAAATTTCTTGCCCTTCATTACTGGTGAGGCGTTTGGCTTCCCCTCCATCTTTACCAACAATCCACAAGTCGTTGGCATAGACAAAAGCTATGTGCGTTTGACTAATGGTAGGTTGCCTCAGCAACATGGTGCCTTGCGCCCATGTATAACCACCTGCAAAGGTTAGTATAAAAAGAATAAACAGTTTTTTCATATGGGGTTGATTTGTATTCAAAATAATAGATCAATAAACAAAAAACCCTACCGCTTGCGTAAAAGGTAGGGTTTGCTAAGTTAATTAGCTTACTAAGAGTTAATCCAATGCGTTCAGCGTTATCCAATACCGATAGGCTACAATGGCCTTCTCGAGTTTGCTTAACTTAGTAATGTCTTTTTTACTATAGCGGGGAAGAATGACTTTGTTGACAGAAGCCAACACTTTAAATAAATTCTTCATATATGATGGGTTCGTTTCGTCAAGTTACACATTAACGTCCTTTCCAAATTTTACTTTTAATTGAAATTTCCCTTCAGCTGCTGCTTTCATAAATTTCCGGAAATAGTTTTCCACCGGAAAGACAATGAGGGCAATGAATACCTGAATAAAAAATTCAAATACAGGCGAGCTTCTGATTTCAATAGAGGTGGTGATCGCTGTCTGCAAAAACTGAATAAAAATAATTACCGTAAGTAGCGACAACACTTCACTGACGGTTCGGTATTTTTCATTCGCTACACTGAGCTTAACTGACAGTAGCATGAGTATTCCAAAAAAACCAAACTCAAGTGCATAAAACCACCACCGTTTCCAATAAGGAGGTAAAATTTCAAAAGGAATTATTTCAATTTTAGATTCGTTGCCCAATACATCGCGCGATTGCATGGCCAATTCGTAGTCTCCGGGTGGTAGATATGGAAAGTTTGCAATGTGATTGGAGTTGGACCAGCTCGTCCAGCCATTGGTTAGCCCCTTTACCTGATAGCGGTATTGCATGGCATGGCTACTGATGTAGTCGGGCTGAATGAACTCAAAGGCTAATTCATTTTCCGGCTGATCCATCGTTACACGCTTTCCCTTTATGACATTGATTTGTTGACCACGCACCTGACGCAAGAGTAATGGAAAATGCGAATCGTCTCCGGATGTTTGGCTGTTGTTAAACTTATACAACTCATTATTTGCCGTAATGATCCACAAACTTTGTGCGTTTTCATCGGGTGCTAAAAAGCGCAAATTAGGGAAGAGGCCAAGCCACTGTAACTTCAACGATCGCAATCGCGCGTCTACAGTTCGCCATTGCACGCCATCATTAAACCAAAAATACCCGGCAGATGCAAAGTAGCGATGCGGGCCCGGCAGCGAATCGTAGCGCACAAATGAGTTCTTATGATCGAAGCGCTTAAACTCACCGGAGGCCGCCAGATAGACTTCATTTCCATAGGCTACACCTACCATTTCGTCTAATGACGAATTGGAAATAGAAAATGTTGTTGCATCGGTTATTGCGCCATCCAGTGTTTCGATACGATAGGCTTTGTTACTTCCGCACATCCAAATGTTTTGCAGGTTATCTTCAAAAGCATAACTAATATGATCGTTGAGTGTATCGAGCAAATGTGTTTCATTCCACTTGATTCCATTGGCAACAAACGTCTTTACCTGATTATGATAAGTGCCAACGAGTAGTTGTTGCAGTGATGTAGAAAAGAAAATTGTTTTTACCGGAGTAGCAGCAATTGCTTTTACCTGATCTGCCTGCACTTCAAACACACCGCCCAGTCCAGCAGCGATTAGTTTACCATTCACCTCAATCAGTTGAATTACTTTTCCTTCGATGCCCGGCACTTTTTTATATGCATAGCCTACAGGCTTCACGACTTTTGTTTCGAATGACGGAGGTGCCGAAGCAGAAGATTCGCCTGAGCGCTTGCGCAAAAAACCAAAACGGCTTCTGCGTTTTTGATTCGTTTGTACGGTGAGCGATGAACGAGATGAAGAGGACTCATCTTTGGCAAGTAGATACAAGCCCAAAGTTGTACCCACATACACTTGCCCTTGAATCGATTGAATACACAACAAGTTTCCATTCAGGCCGGGAAAATGGTTGAACGAGCGAAATGGTAACGAGGGAGCGATGCGTGTAAATCCGTATTCGTGCGCTACCCACACACCGCCATTCTGGTCGGCCATCAAAGCAAATACTTCGTTATCCGGTAGGCCGGTGCTAAAATCTAAATGGTCGATGGTCGCTCCGGTGGTTATATCTATGAGCAGCACACCTCCTAGCAAAGTGCCCAGTGCAATTTGTTTTTCATTCATCCACACACCAAACTCCAATGTGTTTTGGCGCAGGTAAGTGGCGTCTTGCAGAGAGAGCAATTCGGGGCTCGATTTTCCCCTCATCAGGTAAACCGATCCGGCCTCGGTGCCCATTAATACATCTCCTGTTTTCTTCTGAGCAGTAGCAAAAACAATTTCTTCTTCCATAGGAAGTGCCAGTGTAGTTTTCACCAACCGATTCTTGCGAACTTGCATCACTTGTTGAAAGCCCGCCTTTACAAATACACTGTCGCGCACCTCAATTAATCCATGAAATAATTTTGTGCTATCTGCTTTGATTTCGGTTTCTATCTTATCCGCAGATATAATAAACAGTGACGATTCGCTAACTGCATACAATTTATCGGCTGCTACGAGACTGGAAAATATGGCAGGCTTTGCAAATACTGATTGAAATACTTTTTCACTTCCTTTTTGTACAATTTTTCCAAAACCAAATACACCGCCTACATATAATTGGTTTTGCAGAAGGCATAGTGTGTAAACGGCACCGGGTGTGGTAATGAGGTGCCAGTTCTTTCCGTCAAATTCTAATACGCCTCGCTTGTTGGTAAAATAAATTAAACCACTGGCATCTTGCACGATGCCCATACTTCGATAGTCGATGCGCTCATCACGGGGCGAGTAATGCGTAAGAAATGAATTGCCTACTTGTGCGGTCAAAAACTGACTAGCGTGCATCAATAAGAGCACTAATAAAACTCTGGGGGTCATTTAATTAGAATTTTTCAAAAATAATGATTTGCTAGCTTATCCGACTCCAATTAACTGCTGCCTTCTTAATCGATTCAATTTGTTGCAAGATCAAACGATTTTCAGGTTGTTGAAGCAGTGGGTCTTTTTCTAAAACGGTTTGAGCTACTTCGCGGGCCTGTTGAAGCAGTTCGCCATCTTTACCTAAGTCTGCAATCAGCAAATCCAGCGCGCCACTCTGTTGTGTTCCCATTAAATCGCCAGGGCCGCGTAATTTTAAATCCGTCTCCGCAATTTCAAATCCGTTGTTGGTTCGCACCATCGTTTCGATGCGGGTCTTCGATTCGGCACTCAATTTATGATCGGTCATTAAAATACAATACGACTGCTCGGCTCCACGACCGACCCGTCCACGCAATTGATGCATTTGGGACAGCCCAAATCGCTGTGCACTTTCAATCACCATTACTGAAGCATTCGGCACATCTACGCCTACTTCGATTACCGTAGTAGCGACCATGATTTTGGTTTCGCCTTTT
>JABFSO010000439.1 GCA_013140555.1 Cyclobacteriaceae bacterium
TGCCATTCTGGATATCACTGCTCCTAATAAAAACCAAGGCATGCTGATGCCTCGCCTCACAACCGCTGAGCGAACAGCTTTAGGCACATCCATTTCGGGCAGCGCCAGCCCCAACGCGAGTAATTCGTTGCTTGTCTATGATACCGATTTGCAAACCTATTTTTATTGGGATAGTGGCGTTTGGAGTTCGCTAACGGGTGGAACCAATGCTTATGTATATGTTGGCTACGCCCAAGATAATGCAGGAACAGGATTTAGTTTAACGCCTAGCTCAACGCTTGATTTTGTTTCATTTGTAACCACAACATCTCCTACGGCACCAGCTGTTGCTACATTTAATGCGGCCGGATGGAAATTGTACAGAGGCCAACAGGGACTTCAAGGTGTGCAAGGATTAGTTGGACCTACGGGAGCAACGGGGCCACAAGGGCCAATTGGAAATACGGGGCCGCAGGGTCCGATCGGACCAACTGGAGCAACGGGGCCACAAGGACCCATTGGACTCACAGGAGCAGCGGGCCCGCAAGGACCAACAGGTTTAACCGGAGCTACAGGCGCAGTCGGGCCGCAGGGTCCTATTGGATTGACTGGGGCAACTGGGCTGCAAGGACCTACAGGCTTGACGGGAGCAACAGGTTTAACAGGGCCTGTAGGACCTCAAGGTCCAATTGGATTAACAGGAGCAACGGGTCCAATAGGACCAACAGGTTTAACTGGAGCTACAGGCAACACTGGTCCTGCAGGGCCAACTGGACCGCAGGGTCCGCAAGGGATTCAAGGAGATAAAGGGGATACAGGTTCCTACACGGCTGGTACAGGTATCGATATCTCAGGATCTACTATTTCAAATATAGGTGATACCGATGTGACCAATGAGTTGGTTACCGGTTTAACTCTCACAGGAAAAAACCTTACTGTTGCCGAAGGTGTTAATACCAAAACGGTAGATCTTTCTTCTTTGTCAACAACATACACTGCCGGCTCAGGTATAGGTATCTCAGGAAGCGTCATCAGCAATACAGGTGATAATGACAATGATGCGACAAACGAGTTGATCAGTAGCACAACTCTTACAGGAAAGAACCTTACAATTGCACAAGGCGCCAACACTAAAACGGTGGATCTCTCTTCGTTGTCGACAATATACACAGCGGGAACGGGCATTGGTCTTTCTGGAAATGTCATCAGCAATACAGGTGACAATGATAATGATGCTACCAACGAATTGATCAGTAGCACAACTCTTTCAGGAAAGAATCTTACAATAGCACAAGGCTCCAATACTAAAACGGTAGATCTCTCTTCATTGTCGACTGTGTATACGGCCGGCACAGGAATCAGTATTACTGGAAATGTCGTCAGCAATACCGGTGATGGTGACAATGATGCCACCAATGAATTGATCAGCAGCGCCACTCTTTCAGGAAAAAATCTTACGATCTCACAAGGAGCCAATTCAAAAACAGTTGATCTCAGTTCGATCAGCGGGCTTTCGGGAACGATCTCTCCGGATTTTATTCCTAAGATGAACAATGCCGGTACAGCACTTCAAAACTCTGTCATATTTCAAAACAACACCACCAATAATGTAGGTATTGGCACCAACACTCCGGCCAATGCATTGGATGTGAAAGGTGGAGTGGCGATTGGTGGAGTATTCGCAGGATCAAGCGCTGCGCCAGCGAATGGCTTGATCGTAGAGGGCAATACAGGATTAGGTGCACTCAACACCTACAACGACCGACTTTATGTGAAACACTCAATGGGAAATCCTGGTAGCGGAATTCGAAGTGAAACAACTGCAAGTGCACCGGGTGTTAATCCGGCTATCAATGGTCAAATAACTGGATCTGGAGGTGGGCAATATTTCGGCCTTCTTGGGAATAGTGATTTAACTACTTCTGTCAGCCCCATTGCATCTGCAATTGGTGTGGGGTCAGTGGTAGGTGGAAGCTGTAACGGTAATTTAAAAGGCTTTGATGCACAAGTAACAGGCACTGGTTTTGGAAATAAAACAGGAGCCGAATTTGTGGTGAGTGGAACGGGTGGAACCAACACAGGTCTTCATGTAGTGGTGAAAGGTGGATCTACAAACTACGCTGCCATCTTTGAAGCCGGAAATCAAAATGAAGGCTTTGTTGGTATCGGAACTAATGCGCCAGCTTATATGCTAGATGTGGCTGGAACCATTCGCTCCGGATGGGCGGGTGGTGCTTTGCCACCAATACCCGTAAAACTAATCCTTACGGCTGGAAATTTTGATTATACCATTAAACCATCCGCATCACCAACTACGAATGTGACATGGACCTTACCTCCTGATAATGGTGCAGCGGGTAATGTTCTTTCTACCAATGGAACTGGAACTTTGTTTTGGACTACGCCTGCCTCGGGAAGTGGTTTAGCAAGCGCAACCAATGGATTAACTACGGTTGGTACCACAGCCAAACTGGGAGGCGCATTAATCGAAGATACCTGGGTAGATGCTAAAACTTTCAAAATGTCTTTTCAAAAAGACGAACCGAACGCACAATCTACTCCGCTTCGATTGTTGAATGCTGCACCTGCTGCCAATGGGCAAGGTTCAAGACTTGCGTTTATGGCCAATGCAACTGTTGGTGTGAATGAAATGGCCGCAGTAGGTGCACGATTTACGGATGCTACAGCTGCCAGCGCCAAAGGTGTACTCACATTCGAAACCCGCCTCGGTGCTAACATCCGCGAAACGATGCGACTTGATGAATTTGGTCATCTGGGAATTGGAACACTGGACCCTAGTTCTCATCTGCAAGTAAATGGAAACATTGCAAACACGTTGTTCCAAGAAGGTGTCTATGCCGACATTTCTAATCAAAATTCTGCACTCAATACACACGTAGGCTTGCGCTTTAGTACACACTATGATGGGTCAACATTGCAATCTGTTTACAAAGCCGGCATTTTCTATCGCAGAAAAGGTGCGCGCGGAATTGGAGACATCGTTTTCTCCACGAACACCGATGTGGGTACAAATACTTCTGTAGATGCTACTGATTCTTATGCAAAAATGATCCTAACATCACAAGGGTTATTAGGAGTTGGCACTACTACACCGGATAGGTACCTCGAATTGGAAGGGGCGAACGATCAATACTTGCGTGTAACCACAACAACTTCAGGCATTGCCGGAATTGAATTGAAACGCGGTGGCGGTGCCGATTATCGGATTCAGGCCAACTCCGGTCTACTGCAATTCCGATACGGAGATGTAGATGGTTCCATCACTACACTTTACAATTTCTCGGATGTGGCATTTGCTCCGGGATCAACCGCACTGAATCTTTCCTTGGGTGGCCCAACCTTCCGGTGGAAAGACTTATATCTCAATAGCTACACCTTGAATGCAGGAAGCATTGCTCCCACTCTGGATAACACATCTGATCTGGGAACATCCACACAGCGTTTCAAAGATATATTCGCTACCAACTCAGTTATTCAAACTTCTGACTTGCGTCTGAAGAAAAATGTAAAATCATTGCCCTATGGATTACAAGAAGTGCTTCAATTGCGTCCGGTAACTTTTGAATGGAAGAATTCAAAAGATGAGTCAACCAAACTGGGATTGATTGCGCAGGAAATTCAAACTATCATTCCCGAAGTAGTGAACGTAGGAAGTGATGAACAGAAAATGCTAGGCGTTAAGTATGCTGATTTGATTCCCGTTTTAATCAAAGCCATTCAAGAGCAAAACAAACTCATTGCCGATCAGAAAAAGGAAAATGGCGAGTTGAAGGCTGCACTTGAAAAGTTGGAAGCTCAGAACACCAACATGCAGGCAGATTTGGAAGAAATCAAAAAAATCATAGGCCTCGAAGCAAAGAAGAAACCTTAAACTCGCGCAACCATGAAACAGCTAGTATCAATCTGTAGCGTGTTGCTTGCTGCGTGGTGTAGTTCGCAAGCGCAAACGCTTCTCAACCAAAGTGAGTTGATTTATATCAAAGATGCCGACTTCACCGTGAAAGGTGATTTTCAAAATCAAGGTAAGATAATTAACCAAGGCACGGTTACTGTTTCTGGCAACTGGACCAATGGAAACAAATACTTGGCATCGACCGGAAAATTTATCTTGAATGGTGATGGCACCCAAATTGTTCGGCACAACAAAGATTCATTTCACATTCTAGTCCTTTCTGGTAGCGGTGAAAAAATTTGGCAAGAAGAAGCTGAAGTAGTGAAAGAAGTTTCTTTTAGTACTTCCTTACTTTCAACACAAGCACCAGGCGCATTGATTGTACGGAATGGTGGCATCATCTCTGGTGCATCGGCTACCGGCTATGTCAACGGATTATTATTCAGAGAAGGAACCGGCCTCAGAGATTTTCCCATTGGGAAAGGTGGCAAGTTTTTACCGGTAACGCTTACCAATATCGATGGCAGCAATGATGTGATGCTTGGTTTTGAGATCAAAGAACCCAATACAGGAGCGCAACCGGGTTCTACCGTAAAATCTGTTTCTCAAATTCGATATGCCGAACTTATCAAGCGAAGCGGAACCTTGAATGGCTCGCCCATCAGTATTACCATCGGCAGCGATGAGACGCAAACACCTGCGCAAGATGTAATCGTTGCTGAATCGAACACCCAAAATGGGGTGTACCGAAATCTCGGTCAGGGTAGCTTAACAGGCTCTGTGATCACAAGTGGGTTTTCTATAACAGGGAGTTTCTTTGTACTCGCCTTGAGCGAACCTCTTGACGAAAATTCAGTATTCATACCAAACGCCTTCGCTCCTACTTCCAGCAATATTGAGGAGCAGCTTATCAAAATTTACAGCGATCAATTAGCTCCCGAAGAATTTGAATTTTTAGTGTTTAGTAAATGGGGTAATGTCATTTTTCAATCCAATTCACTCGCAGAGATGAAAGCAACCGGTTGGAATGGCATCAATAAAGAAACCGGTGAATTGGTGAGCCTTGGAGTGTATACGTTTACTGCCAGGGGAAAATTCGTCAACGGAAAACCGTTTGAAAAAACCGGTAACATAGCGTTAATCAGATAAGTCCATTTTGAATGAAGCCCGAATATAAAATCAAAATGAAAAGAAATCTGCTCGTTTTTAGTCTTGCAATTAGTTGCTTGCTCGTTCAAAACGCAACTGCACAAGATCCGATGTTCTCTCAATTCTATTCTGCACCACTTTACCTCAACCCGGCCATGGCGGGTGCCGAAACCAATATGATCATTGGAGCAAATTATCGCACCCAGTGGACCAGCCTGCAGTTTCCATATCAAACGGGGCAGGTCTCATTTACATATCCGCTTATAACCAATGCATCTACCAGAAAACATATTGGTGGAATTGGAGGATCTGTATTCAATGAAATGGCCGGACAGAACCATAATTTTAAAACATCCGGAATACTATTGGGTGGCGCCTACAATCTTCAATTTGACAAATGGCGAAATACTTTTATATCATTCGGGCTACAAGGTGGCTTGATCCAAAAACAAATTGACAACGGTGTGCTTACCTGGGGCTCTCAATACGATCCGTTCTTTGGCTATAATTCTGCCATTGCACCCACAATCAACAACATCAATCAAACAACCATGTATCCGGTAGTAAATGCCGGAATCACGATATTTCACAACAGTCAAAAAATTCATCACGGTGTTAGTTCGTACTTGGGATTTGCCGTTTCCAATCTCAATCGCCCCAATGAGTCGATGATTCAAAATGCCCGAACCGAATTACCTTTTCTGTTCAAAATAAATGGTGGGCTTGATATTGCTGTATCCGAGCGCATTACCATTTCGCCCAATGTGCTGTGGATGCAACAAAATAGTATCAGCCAGATCAATGCAGGATTATATGGTTCGTATTCACTCAGCACAGATGAGAATCCATTCATCGCAACCATTGGTACGTGGTATCGCATACAAGATTCATTCATTGGCATGATTGGCCTATCAAAGAACAAACTTACTTTTGGATTTAGTTACGATGTCAACTCATCTACATTGCGATATGCCACACAAGGGCAAGGGGCTTACGAAGTATCACTAACCTATCGCGTTCCAAAAATTAAAGGGCTTAGGCGTTTCGCGACTCCATTAATTTGATTATTTTCGTATATATACCTTTATCCCCTTGAAGAAAGTTTATCTATTTTTTGCTTTTCTTCTCGCCTCATCGACTCTCATCAATGCCCAAACAATCAAGAAGCTGAGGGCACTGGGAGACGAGGCTTTTAAAGCACAACATTACCAATCTGCCATCGAATATTTTCAGCTGGCCGATTTGAAAGAACCCAAAAGCAGTGAGTTTAAGTACAAACTCGCAGAAAGCTATCGTCTAAGTTTCAAATACAAAGAAGCGGAGAAAAGTTATGAGTTAGTTGCCGACTCCAAAGAACACCCATTGGCAAAATTCTATTTAGCGCTCACGCAAAAAATGAACAATAAATATCAGCAGGCTATTGCCACGTTTGATTCCTTTATTGAATACGCAGCAAAGCAGAAATTCACCGAAAGAGATATTTTTGTAGAACAAGCTGCAATCGAAAAAGCGGGATGTCTGTTAGCCATTGAGCGCTCGGCTCTCCCCTTTCGTCAGCATAATTTTAAAATATTACCTGCACCTGTCAATAGTACTTACAACGACTATGCAGCTTTTCCTTACGATCAGGATAAAAAAATTGTAATTACCTCCGGCCGGGTGGAATCGGAAGGAAAAAAAGAAGATGCTCAACTGGGAGAAAATTACACTGATTGTTTTCGCTTTGAAACGGACAGCGTGAATTGGGCTGAGATAAAATTAGATGACAACTTTGACAAAACGAACGAGAGCTTTCATGAAGGCACCGGCTCATTTAATGCAAGCAATACAAAATATTATTTCACTCGTTGTGACGGTCCAGACTGCGCTATCTATTATACAAAAATAACCAATGGAAAATGGAGTGATCCAATTCGATTGAACGATGCGATCAACCCGAAGGGAACAGAATCCAAACACCCTTCCTTGAGCATTACAGGTGACACTTTGTTTTTTGTTTCGAACCGTCCCGGTGGGCATGGCATGAATGACTTGTATTATAGTAGCGCAGCCGGAGAAGATCAGTGGAGTGCGGCTAAAAATCTAGGGCCTCAGATAAACACAAAATTTAATGAAAGTTCGCCATTCTTTCTTTCGAAAGAAAAGCTGCTCGTGTTTGCATCGCAAGGTCATGCCGGCTATGGCGGCTTTGATATTTTCCTTGCCAAAAATTTCGAATCAAAACCCGAAAACATTGGCAAGCCATTTAATTCAGAAGTAGATGATATGTATTTTTCATTAGGAAAAAAGAAAGGCTTCATCACTTCGAATCGCCCGGGTGGCCAGGGAAATTTTGATGTGTACTCTTTCGATATCGAATCTGAGAAATCAATCATTGCCGATTTAGAAAATGCGAAGCCAGCAGATTCTGTTCAGGCACAGCCTACTACAACTGATATAACAGGCACCAATGACGGTGGAACAGTCGAGCCCACCATTGCTGCGCCATCCGTTCTTTCCGATAAAGAACTTGGGAAGGTGACTACGTTTAACATGAGTGAGTTCAACAACCTAACCATCAGTGGTAATTTGTATGATTGCCTCACCGGCAAGCCACAAGAAGGGATTGAAGTATTGTTATTGAATGAACAGGGTGAAACGGTGAAGATAACTACGAGCAATACCAGTGGATTTTTCCGCTATTCAAATATTTTAATGGATCAACGATACCGCGTCATTGTAAAAGGTAAATCAACCACGCTTTTAGATGTGCAGAAAATTTGTGTTAAAGATTTGAAGGTTGACGGCTTCAAAGAAAAAGCGATTAGCACAAAATTCGAAAGTATCTACTTTGATTTTGATCAATCTACGATTCGGCCTGAAGCAACAAAAGTATTAGACGCCTTGGCTGCTTTATGCAAATCCAATAGGGCTATTCAAATTGAAATAGATGCTTACACTGATTTTATGGGCACCGACCAATATAATGAAGTACTTAGCAAGAAAAGAGGTGAGTCAACCTTCGCATCATTGTTAGAAAAAGGAGTGGATCGATCTTCGCTAGTAGTTATTGCAAAAGGAGAACAAAATCCGGTTGCTCCTAATGAAACAGAAGCCGGGCGTCAGCTCAATCGAAGAGTGGAGTTCATTGTAAAAGGTGCTAGCGTAAAATCTGATGCAACAACCTACATCATCGAGTCGAAAATGACACTTTTCAGTTTAGCAAAAAAATATGGCACCACGGTCGATGAGTTAAAAAGATTAAATGGTCTCACAACAGATCACATCGAAACAAATAGACCACTGCGTGTGCCTTCAACTTCCGAAGCACAATCAGTTCTTCAAACAAACCAATCAAGCAATACATCTTCACTCGCCAGCTCAAATTATATGGTAAAGAAAGGAGATACGATTTTTTCTATCGCTGTGAAAAATAATATGACGGTCGAGCGATTGATTGAATTAAATAATCTGAATAATAACACGATAAAAGAAGGTCAAAAATTAAAAGTTGAGCCTCGGCAACTTCCATAACCGCTATCGATCATCAGGTTACCCAAAATGCGAATAAGAACGATGTCGCTTTTTCCGCTTCATCGTCATACAATACATCAAAATACCAATTAGCGGTAAAGTCAATAATATAAAAAACCAAAGGGATTTATTCTGTCTTTTACTTTTTGTTAGAAGATCATAAATATAAAAGGAGACTGAAATGCTATGAAAAGCAATTAGTGCGAAATAAAATAGACTATAGAAAACCGGAATACTCATTGGTAGTTTCAGAATCAAAAATCCTTCGAGTGGAACAAGTAAACCTACAACAGCTAGTTGCATCATTGCAGTATATCCGTTATTC
>JABFSO010000488.1 GCA_013140555.1 Cyclobacteriaceae bacterium
CGATGGCGAGTGGACTTCACCAGTTAACTTTACATATACAAGCAACGTTGGTTCCATTGGAAATTATGTTCGTGACGTTGCTGGTAATGAACTTGTTACTGTTTCGAAAACGACAAATGCACCACCCCCTGTTTTAGCGAGCAGCATGGTGTTAGATCCCAACGGTGCCGGAAATGAAATTATCACATTTACGGTAAATGTTCCTCTAAACACGCCCACAGCAGCTAATGGAGTTACTGGTATTACGGTTGATGCCGATGGAGGAGGACCTGGTGCAGCGGTTTCAGTTGCAGGAACTTATACTGCTGCCGGCAATGTGATTACATTAAATTCATCGGCAGATAATCAATGGTCAAGCGCTACCACTGTTTCGTATTCAGGGGGTAATTTGGCCAGTAGCGGAGGAACACCGATGGGTGTTTTTGGAACAGAGCCAATATTACTGGGCCCCGTTACGATTAGTTCCAGTAATTCTAACAATACAGTAGCAAAAGAAAACGATGTAATTACTCTTAGCTTTACTAGATCTTCAAGTCTATCAGGAACACCTACAGTTACCTTCAGTGGGCCAACAGGACTCTCAGGAGTTGTTGTTACCCCTGTAAATACAGACCCAACCTATTCTTTTTCAGTAACACCTAACCCCTCTGTAACCACGGATGGCTTAGTAACATTTAGTATTGTTGCTCTTCAAAGTGGAAGATCAACCACTATCACCAAAACACTTGATGGCAGCAGCGTAACTTATGACCGCACACCGCCCGCCACTCCATCTGCACCCGATCTGGCGGCCGGAAGTGATTCAAATATCAATACCGATAACTATACCAATGTAAACTCCGGATTGGTATTTCAAGGTGCGAATGCATCAGTAGAAAATAATGCTTCTGTATTGGTCTATGATAATGCTACCTTGTTAGGAACTACCACAGCAACAGGAACAGGCTCTTGGACGTACCCGCATGCCGGAACTTTAACCGATGGAACTCACCCCATCACCATCGTTGCCCGTGACGCAGCCGGAAACCTAAGTTCTGCCTCGGCACAATTAAAAATTAAAATCGATACCCAAGCGCCAGCTACACTTATTCAATCAGTGCAGGTAATTGCTCCCCCTGCAACCAACGGAAGTCTTACCGATGGGGTAAATGGTGATGTGGCAACCAATCTGACCTTTAAAGTAGTCTTTAAAGAAGGAGTTACCGGTTTAGCCAATAGTAATTTTGTAGTCTCTGAGGGCGTAAACTCTTCATTGACAAATACAGGTAGAAATGTGGTAGCGGTTAACGACAGTATTTATTTAGTAACCGTAAATAATGTGCAGGGAACGGGTACCATAACGGTTGACTTTAAAAACTTCTCTTCTATCTCTGACTTGGCCGGCAACGTGCCAACGGGCAGCGATTTTAATACACCATTCACAGTAGGCTCCCATAATTTTTATTCCATGGTATATCCGGAGCCAAGCACCCCTGTATCAAGTTTTACATTAAACGCTAAAACTACCACTTCTATAAATGTAAGGATCAATCATGGCAGCGGTGCACAGCTACCCACGCATTATCTGGTAATGGCCAAAGAAAGCTTATTAACCTCCGTTAATTTTTATACAGTTAGCGATAAAAACCCGGTAGCCGATGATTTTACAGCAGCCGATGGTTTGTTGGCACAAAACGTTGTAAAAGCTGGGCTTGGTGCTCAAATCGTTTCTTTCAGCGGTTTAAAATCTGGAGTTGAGTATGATTTTGTAGTATACCCTTACACTATTTCCGATGCTTCTCCCAAAAATTATACAGATGATAACATCAACTTTGGTACTCCAACTTCGATAACCGCTCCAGGCATTACTACTAATGTAGCGAATACTACCACCATCGCTGGAAGTGGATCCGGAACGATCAAATCATTTATCAATACTGCAGGTACTGCCCAGAATGTATTTACAATCGATATCCGGGATAATGGATTAACTCCGGGCGCTGATAACGCACCTTTCAAATTCAGCGGACTAACTATCAACAATCCAAATGGAACTAATTGGGCCACCATTATTGCTGGTGCTGAATTGTATGATATTTCATCACCTTCTACATTCGTTGCTGTTACGAGTGGACCGAATATTACAGCCACTCAAATCACATTCCCAACGATACCAACAACCGTTGGAGCATTAGGCTATGTAGCCAATGACGCTCTGAAGAGCTACGGATTACGCATCTACTTTAAAACTGCCGCTGGCGCATTGACCGGATTTGATAATGCCTCGCTGGCATTTTCTGTAAATGATTTGAGTTTTGCACTTGATAATGGTGCTGGTACAGACACAGACCATCAGGCAAGTAGTACAATCCCAGTATCCACAGCAACATCAGGCATCACAACGCTGCAAATTGATGCTACCAAATTGGTCTTCATCACCAATCCCATCGCTCAAATTGGTGTCAACAAAACCTTCCCGGTAGCGCCTGTGGTGCATGCCCTTGATGCCAACAATAATATTGATACCAACTTTACCTCGGCAACTGCATTTAGCATACTTCCTGCATCTGCCACCTACTCTACTACATTTACTTCGGGTGTTCTCACTTTATCTGATTTTGTTTTCAAACAGGCAGGCACGGCTAATATTGTGGTGAGTTCTGCGGGTGTAACCAGTGCTACCAGCGATAGTGATAATGTTACGGTTGGCAACCAGCAAACCACAGCCGTCATTTCCGGGTTAACCCAAATAACAGCAAGTGCCGCTCTCACCGAACCTGCAACGGTTTCTTCACTAGTTAATACCAATCTGACTGCTGTCAATAATTTTGATTTTAGAATTTCAGATGATGTTGGCGCTGTTACCTCGAATGATGACGGCTTGCCAACTCTTGTTCGCAATCTTCGCATAACCAGAAACGTTTTGAATGGTGTAGATAATACAACCGATGTAGACGGATTTGATGACTGGACCAAATCTATTATTGGTGCTGAATTGACGGATGGCTCAACAACCATTGCTGGTTCAGTCTCAGCAAACTCCATCACATTTAGTTCCATGTTATCTGTAACTCCAATCTCAAGTGACATCGGATTTATTACGGACGATGGATTTAAAACCTACACGTTGAAAATCTGGTTGAATAACAGTATAAGTGCACCCCTCAGCCAAAGTATTGATCAGAAAGACTTTGTCTTTGAAATGAATGAAACAGGTATTGATTTGCCTCTCACTGCCAACACGTCCAGTACCATTGCCAGCACTAACACAAATTCAGGAAATAGCAACAATAAAGTTGATGTAAAGGCTACCAGTCTTGTATTTGCTACCGAGCCTGCTGCAACACAAAAATATGATGTTAACCTAAGTGTTACGCCCCAAATAAAAGCGCAAGACATCAATGGCAACTTGGATTTGGGTTATAACGCTTCAGCTACTCTCAGTGCGGTATTTGTTCCTACGATCCCCAATCCTACAGCGAAAGCTTATCCACTATCTACAACCTCATTTTCTTTTGTAAGTGGTGTTGTGAATCTTTCATCCGTTAGCGTGCTAAGTTCAGGATTGGGTATCAATGGAGATAATATCAAGCTGAAACTAGATGACACACCGAATGACCCATTGGTTTCTTCAGCACTTAGCTCAACCACGATCGTGATGTCGTATGATGGAGCCAGTGATATTGTAAAAGATGGCAGCTTGGGGTATTCCTCAAACATTCTTTACGCCACCACAGCTAATCAGGCATCGCCTATCTCACTTAATGACGGCAGCACCGGTGTACGTTTAGAAAGATTTCAAGTACGAGATGGAGGTGGTGCAACAGATACAGATGGTACAGGAACCTCGTTGTCAGCAGTATCGATACGAGTTACTAACTACCAATTCTTGAAAAGACTTGCCTTATTTGATGCCGGTACCAACACACTGTTAAAAGAAGTAGATGTAGCAACCTCTGCCACCAATGTTTCCGGAAATGTTGCCGATATACCCTTTAGTGGCATCAGTGGATTTACAGCACCGGACAATGGAGTTCGCAGTTTTGATTTGGTAGGAACATTTAATGGAGTTGTAGTTGCCGGATTGGATAACTCGGTTATTTCTTTTGCGATTGCATCTGTTAGCCCATCACCGGTAAGTTCAACGTTCACCAATCCTAATCCCACAGGTATCGTGAGCACGCAAACCGGAAACCAAAATAAAATTGAAGTAAAAGCAACGAACATTGTATTCACTACCGTACCTACATTAGCGCGCATTGGTGAACCATTTGCAGTTGTAGTAGCAGCACAAGATGCTTTTGGAAACTTGGATACAGACTACAATGGAGCCGTTTCAAACCCTAGTAATTCCGATCCTGCAAATTTCAATACAATCAACAATCCTTCGAGTGCTTCTTTCGCTGGTGGAACCTACACGTACCCTTCTCTTTTTCAATTTGATATTGGAAACGGAAATGTGAGACTAAAAGTAGATGGCGGTCTTGGAGCAGCGGGTAGTGGCAATGATGATGCAGGTCCATTCATCGCGAGTTTATCCCCTATCATTAATGTTATTACATCCTTTGAGTCGGGCTTAACCTCAACCAGTTCTGCTACCGACATCAATTACATAGCCTATACAACTACCAACATTACAGGGATTGCTGACGGTTATACCTTGAATACCTTTAATCTTAATGATGGTGCGCAAGATGGAACTGCGGGAGATGTTGATAAAGCGCCTACCGTTCTTAAAGACTTAACACTAAGTATCAGCAATCATCAAAGCATTCAAAAAATTGCCATCTATCAAGAGACACCTCCTGCATCTGGAACATGGACAGAAGTAGCGGAACAAGCCGGAAGCAATATCGTGCTTGTTGGCGGTATTGGTCAAATTACCTTTACCAATCTTAATATTAGCACGATTTCAGATGATGCATCCCGGAACATCCGTGTGTTGGCATCTTTCAATGACGCTGCACCCGCTATCACTGATAATGACGTTGTTCAAGTAAGCGTTGTTTCTGCTACAAATGGAGATGGTAGCAAGTTCTATGATTTGCCCGTTGGTACACGAATTGCCGGTGTAACAAAATCGAATCTTACTTTCCCGGTTGCTGCATCAGGCGTTTCCGTTGGTGCAACAGGCCCAAGTAATAGAATTGAAGTAGAGGCTACACGCCTTGACTTTATGACCCAAGCGGTTGGCGCACCATTTATTGCCGGCCTCAATGTGCCGATTGTCCAACCGGTGGTAGCGGCACGCGATGCAAACCAATTAGTCGACTTAGATTACGATGTAGCTAACCCGGTTATTGGTTATCGAAGCGCCACCATATCCACCTATAATACAGGAGCAACAGTACCATTATCTTCACTTTCAAGTAACACTTTGAATTTTTCAAATGGTTATTTAAACTTCTCAACCTTAGAATACAGAACTGATCCAGGTGAAGGCTCTTTGCTTGTTCAGGCAAATGGTTTGAGTAGCAACTCAGGGGGATCTATTCCAGGTAACCATATAGATGTTATCCATACCGTTGCAACAAAAGCAGATGTGGGCATCTTCTCAGCAACGAACCTGCTAGGAGGTTCTGTTTCAAAGGTTATTTTTGGTGTCACCTTCAAAAGCGATTACTCAATTACAGGACAGCCTAAGCTTCGAAAATTCACAATCAAGTTCAGCAACCCTATTACGAATGTATTGAACAACCTGAAGGTGTTGGAGTCTACTGCTTCCGGAAACGCATACTCTGCCGGTAGCGTAAATAATGTAACATCAGATGGTTCAATTGTCACTCCTTCCGCAAATTCGGTTACTGTAGATTTTACAAGTGGTATTCCCCGCGACTTAAGCCTTGGTTCAAAAACTTATTTCTTAATGGTTGACGTGGATCCTTCAGCTAATGCAGGAACTCCCAAAATTAGGCCATATGTTTCCGATGATGGCACTGTTGGAGATCTAAACATAACAACAGAGTACGGCAGTCAATTTGCCGATGGATCAAACTGGGATAAAGAATACAATTTTGCTGCCATTTTCGCACCTACTTTAATTAAGTCTTATCCGGAAAAGGGACGGGTAGATGTTGATGAAACCCAAGATACATTGAGTCTCGTTTTCACCGCTCCGGTTTGGACGATGGATAGCGTTGTACAACTTTATCGGAAGAGCCAAAAAACGAACAAAGACACTTTTGTGGCAACGCTGAGAGCATTAAATGGATTTTATGATAAAGAGCTCGGTATTTTAGCTGGTACTGAGATAGCACCACGTGTTCCATTAAAGTTCAAAATTCCGTCTGGTACATTACAAGCTGATAGCCTTTACTTTGTCCGTATTGCTCCAGGTGTATTTTTGGATTCGTTATCAACAAAAAATAAGGGTATAATGGATGAGGGATTAAACCTCTTTGCGGGTATCTCATATCCGGGAGAGCTTTACTTTAAAACAAGTGGAAACAAGCCTCCTACATTGCTATCATCTACCAGCACACCACCTGCTTCGCAAGACCCTTTGATTACTGATATCTCACCCACAACAGCCACCATCAGAGGCACGTTCGATCTTCCGGGCAAAGCGTATTATATGGTGGTAACTCAAGGTGCGATCCAACCAACGGTTGCCCAGATTAAAGGTACGGTTAACACGTATCCGTTAGCCAACAAGATTACATCAGGTAGCTTCGACATCACGCAAACTAAAACAGTCTCGCAATTTGGTTTAATCTCAGGTCTGCAACCAAGTACAAATTATGATGTTTGGGTATGTGCAGAAAGCTATAAGTGGAAAAATGGAGTCTTAACTCCAATCACTACAGTAAGTGCTTATGGCAAAAAAGCAAATGGATTTGCGGTGGGAACATCAGGACCTACATTAACCTTCACGACCCCTGCAGGATCTGCTACACCGACTTCAATTTTTGTTTCAAAGCCAGCAATCAATATTTGTTACAATAGCTATCAAGTATTGAACTCACCCATTGTAATTGCCGAACGGAATGTTAATGCCTTCAACGGGACTCTAGGGACGGCAACTATTAACTTGCTCATTCCAAATGGATTTCTTTTTGATACTTCTACGCCTGCAACTATTACACTGACTGGCTCAGACCTAGTGTCAGGTAGTGGTTCTATTGTTTTCCTAAATAATACGGTTGCAAAAGTAACGTATACAATTGCCGGAAACGGAGGCCCCAATCTCGATGCGATTACGATATCCGGGTTACGAATAATTGCAACCGGCAATGGAGCGAGCGGAAATATTTTGCGTTTTGGCGGCACCGCAATGCCTTTAAGCCTTCCTGATGAAACTCCACTTGCCAATATATCTTCTTTTGATCCGGGAGCGATTTCGTTCACCAATAGCTACAGCGTAGATGTGTACGGAAATAACTTTGTAACATTTATTCCGGATAATTACAATGAAAGTAAAGGCAAAACGGTAGATCTTTTACCCTTGCCTCCCGTGGGTGATTTTGGGGCAACCACATTTAGTGGCCCCGGGGTAAATGTCAATCAATTAAGTTTGACAGCCGTAACGATTGGAACACCATTTAGTGTGACTGTCAATCACACTGATAATAATGGTTGTAATACGCAAAGCACCGAACAATACACGGTTTACGATCACACAAAGGCAATTCCGGCTCTTATTACGGCTTATTGTATCGTGAATCCATCTTATCCCGATCCAGTTACATTAGGAAATGCTTCGAGAATTAGAAAAATACCGTACAATACCCTCAATGGATATTATCTACTTGATATAAAAGCAGCCCCCAATGCGGGCTCAAAATTGATTGATGGATCTGATGCTTCGAATGGTGATTGGCCCGGATTGATTAAAGGATTACCTGATTCAACTTTTGTTAGTTCTAATTACACTCCAGGAGACAACCCTGTACCCACTCAATCTTATCATGACTTCTATATAGATGAAGCTAAATTATTGAATCGACCAACAGGAACTCCTTCTAAAGACCCGTATGAGTTTTTTAAATCAAAGGTGAAGTCCCCTCAAGGTTTCACGTATTATGAAGGTGGTAGTATTGGGACTATAAAGTATACTGCCACCTATCAAAGTAAAGGGAATAGCGATCTTCGATTGCCATTGGAACAAGACGTAGAATATTATGTGCCAGCCATTCCTATTATAGAGGCCAGCATTGCAAACCGGACTTATTTAGATGTTAATGACACAAAAAATCCAATAAACTCTCTCCCTCCTATCATTGGCGATCACAACCTAGGAACATATGTATACTGCCAAAATGGAGGAGATATAGATATTAACGCCTATCCAAGAGCAGATAATGCAGCAATAAGGTTATTCAGATTAATTGATCTCGAAAACAATACTGTTATATACGACCCCAATAGCAACACCACAGTGCCGGGTTTTACAGATAACAAAAACGGAAATGCTAAAATAGATCCTAAATTGTTGTTCAACAATTATAAAGATATTCGAGTAGAATACATTTATAGAGAAAGGAAAAATCCGGATGACAAGACTAAAGAATATTGCGAATCAAGTGCGTATATAGTTATTCGTATTGCACCAAATCCGATAGCCAAGTTTACGCCATCAGCCATTGTTGGTACCATCAACGGTGTTACCACTATTAACAACAATTCATTCTGCGAGACAAAGTCTATTCAATTTGTCGGTGATGGGGCCGCCAACTCCGGCTTTGGTCCCGGTGGCGCAGGTGGTACAACCATTCAAAGATATACTTGGGATTTTGGTGACGCTTCCGAATCTAAATCACCAAACCTCAATACCTTTGACGCTGTTACAGGAACAGTTCTTCTGAATGACCCGGCAGCCTTACCGAATACGAGTCTTGCTGAAAAACCATTACACATTTTCTCTAAGTCTTCACA
This sequence comes from Cyclobacteriaceae bacterium, assembly GCA_013140555.1. GTDB lineage: Bacteria > Bacteroidota > Bacteroidia > Cytophagales > Cyclobacteriaceae > ELB16-189. The sequence goes on from JABFSO010000488.1 coordinate 8,854, forward strand.
GTATACAGTAA
>JABFSO010000447.1 GCA_013140555.1 Cyclobacteriaceae bacterium
ATATGCAAGCATTATTAACGAGCGACTGGTAGGTGATGGAGGTACCATTAAGTATTCAAATCCCTCTTCGTTTGGTGTAGGCACGGATTGGCAAAAAACAATTTTTAACGATGCCGCTCTTCGTAGTAATCACCAGTTGGGTTTAAGTGGTGGAAATGACAAGTCGATTTTTTACTTGTCTATTGGTTATCAAAACACCGAAGGCATTGTTACCTCGAAGATTTCAAATTTCGAACAATACAATGTGCGTTTAAATTCTACGCATAAAATTTCAAAAGTATTTACCCTTTCTCAAACATTGGGCTATACACATAGCGAAACCAAGGGAATAGGAAACACAAATAGCGAATTTGGTGGACCACTTAGTTCGGCTATAAATTTAGATCCAATTACTCCAGTAATTGAAACAGATCCCACCAAGTTGGCGCTCTACAATCCTTTGTCTGTTCGAGATCAATTTGGAAATGTGTACGGTATCTCCAGTGTGGGCATGCAAGAAATGTCTAATCCGATGGGATATGTGAATACTCGGTTGGGAAGGTATAACTGGGACAACAACTTTGTAGGTAACTTATCATTAGAAGCCAATATCACAAATGAAATAAAAGTCAAATCAGTGGTATCGGGGAAATTAGCTTTCTTTGGAGATCAAGGTTTTACGCCTTCCTATTATCTGGGAGGAGGTGGTGGATTGAATCAACCAATCAATAACCTGTCTAGAAATACGCATGATCGTACAAGTTGGAATGTGGAAAATTACATCACTTATACCAAGTCAATTGGCGATCATAGCTTTTCAGCTTTATTAGGTATAGGCGCGTATGTGGAAAACATTGGTGGAGGCAACAGCTTTACATTAAATAACTTGCCAGTAAACAATTACAAAGATGCCTCATTCGGATTCTTCACTCCATCATCATCTTATACAGCTAGTGCGTATACTACTGAAGGAAACGGAAATGGTAACTGGCATAAGTTGTCATCCATTTTTGGAAGGATCAATTATAACTACAAAGAGAGATACCTTTTAACCGGTATTTTGAGAAGAGACGGAAGCAATCGCTTTGGTAAAAATAATTCTTATGGTGTTTTCCCTGGTGCATCATTGGGATGGAATGTTTCTAAGGAATCATTCTGGCCAGAAAACCAAGTGGTCGATTTTGTGAAAATCAGAGGAGGTTTTGGTACAACCGGTAATGATGGCATCAGAGATTATGGCTTTTTATCATTAGTTCCTGTCGGATTTAACTATACACTTGGTAATACAGTCGTAAATGGTTATGCGCCCTCATCGTTGGATAATCCTGATTTGAAATGGGAGCAAACTACCCAAGTTAATGTGGGTTTCGAAGCAACCATTTTTAGAGACTTCGATTTGACTTTCGACTACTATAGCAAAAAAACAACTGGTATTCTCCGCCCGATTACCATCCCAGGTTATGTGGGAGTTACAGATTCACCGGTAGGTAATGTTGCTGATATGAGTAACTCGGGTATTGAAATTGAAATGAAATATCGTCATAAGATCGGACCTGTAGATTTCTCATCCAATGCTAATTTTGCTACGCTAAAAAATGAAGTTTCATACGTTGCATCGGATGTGAATTTCATCAGTGGCGATGCTGGATTCCAAAGCATGGGTACAGTTACGCGCACCCAAGTAGGTCATTCCTACAATGAATTTTTTGGTTATCAAAATGCTGGCATCTTTCAAAATCAATCAGAAATTGATGCTTACGTAAATAAATCCGGAACTAAAATTCAACCTAATGCTAAGCCTGGCGATTTTAAATGGGTAGATATTAATAATGATGGAGTTATTTCTGATGACGATAAGGATAAAACTTTCTTAGGTACCAGTTTACCCAAATATACATTTGGTATTACGCTCAATTTTGCTTACAAAGGATTTGATCTGATGATTTTCGCAAATGGTGCAGGTGGAAACAAAATCTTTCAGGGTTTAAGACGTCTCGATGTGGCGGAAGCTAATTTCTCTACTCGTGTCCTCAATCGCTGGACAGGCGAAGGTACATCCAATGATTATCCTCGGCTAACCAGCACAGATCCGAATAGAAATTACAGCCGTATGTCACCATTCTATCTGGAAGATGGAGATTACTTGCGATTCAAAGTGATTCAACTTGGTTATACAATTCCTACCAATACAGTTATGACCAAACTAGGTGTGAATAAATTAAGAGCATACATAACTGCTGAAAATTTATTGACGCTTACGAAATATACAGGATTTGATCCGGAAATTGGAGGTGGTGTATTTGGAATAGATAAAGGACAATATCCACAAGCCAAGTCATTCTTATTCGGAATACAAATTCAATTCTAAATAGAAAGATTACAGAAATATTATTATTAATGATACTGACTATGAGAAACAATATGTTAAAAACCTCACTCATTGTATTTGCGCTTCTGCTGTTAAATTCATGCAGCGATACTTTTCTGGAAGTTCCTCCTAAAGGAGCATTTCTAACAGCTAACTTTTATGCTGACCGAGATCAAGCATACAGTGCACTAGTTGGTGTTTATGATGCCATCCGAAAAAACACAGGCGGGTTTGAGAATATGATTGCTATGATGAATGCCGGCTCAGACGATAACGTGGCAGGTGGTGGATCTGCCACGGATGGTTCGCAGCTGCATGCTTTTGACGATTTTACACTTACACCGGATAATGTGCCAGGCAGTTACTGGAACGATTATTATCAAGGAATTTTCAGAGCAAACACCCTGCTTTCTAAACTTCCCGGTGTGCCAATGAGTACTAGCGAAAAATCACGATTCGGTGCAGAAGCAAAAGCTTTACGTGCTTTGTATTATTTCAATTTGGTATCGATGTTCAAAAATATACCACTCCTGTTACAGCCATTGACAGCGACTGAAATGTATAACGTTACACAAGCTGCACCTACAGCTGTTTATGCTCAAATTGAAAAAGATCTTACCGAGGCAAAAGCCGATTTGCCGAGTACGGTTGTTTCTGCAGAAAATGGCCGGATTACCAAAGGTGCGGCACAAGCGCTACTTGGAAAAGTTTATTTGTTTCAAGGAAAAAATGCCCTTGCTGCAACTGAGTTTGCGGTTGTTAATGGAACACCGGGCGGAACAAGCACTTACGGATATAGGTTACTCACCAATTATTCTGATCTGTGGGTGTTTTCTAACAAATTCAATAGCGAATCAATATTGGAATGTACGCACAGCAATCAATCAAAGAATGACTGGGGTTTCTGGGGATCTGGAAGAGATGAAGGAAATACGTTGAACGTGATGTGTGGCATTCGCAACTACAAGCGATTGACAGGCACAACTGCACCGGCATCTATGCCAGGAGGATGGAGTTTCACTACGTTTACTCAAGATTTCTATGACGCCATTAAAACAGATCCTCGATTTGGTGCGACTGTATTAGACTTAAAAGCATTCGAAACTTCAGGAGAAATATCCTATACACATGGAGATGCTGATTTAGGTTACTATCTCAATAAGTTTATGCCTCGCCCGCAAGATGTTTCTACCTTGGGAGGTCCACAAGAGCTGAACTTTCAGCAGAATAGTTATATTATCCGATTGGCGGATACTTATCTTCTTGAAGCCGAAGCGCTAGGCGCATCTGGTGCTCGAGCGCAAGCACTTCTAGATGCTGTGCGAGCTCGTGTAGGACTTACATCCATACCTGTTTCATTACCTGCAATCAAAGCTGAGCGAAGATTAGAACTAGGAGGAGAAGGTCACCGCTTCTTTGATTTGGTAAGGTGGGGTGATGCAACGACAAAGTTGGCTAGCAAAGGATTTGTTGCAGGCAAAAACGAAATATTTCCTATCCCTGCCAGAGAAATCAGAGGAACTAAATTAATTCAGAATCCAAATTATTAATCAATAAACTAATCCTGTTATGAGATTGAATAGCAAAAGGTATTTAGTAATGAGCGCAATTTTGCTCAATATTTTGTTTGGATGTCAACCCGAAGATATTTCACAAGGAAATGGATTGACAGATACATCTCTCAATGCTGCATTCACGATTGTGGCTGATGGAACTTCGCCTAATAAGTTTACACTAAAGGCAACAAACAAAAACTACATCATGTCAAAATGGGATATTGGTGATGGAGCCGGAGCATTTATTGGAGGTATGGAACAATCTATTTTTCTTCCAGACGCGGGTACTTACAATATTACACATACCGCAGTTGGCAAAGGTGCATCAACAGCATCCGCAACCTCGCCAATCACTGTATTAACGTCCGATCCCAACTCTGGGAACATTGTGCAAGGCGGATCTTTTGAAACTTCCTCTGATATCGCCAAGTGGACTATTTTGCGTATTAGCTCATCCGGCACATCATGGGTATTTGGTGGTGGAAAGGCTACCGTAACAGGCGGAGGTTGGAATCAGCAAGGATTTTATCAAGCCATTACTGTTATTAAAGATAAGACGTACAAAATTGATTTAGTGGCCTCTTCCACAACAGGTGTAAGTAATACTTGGTTTGAAGTTTACTGTTCTACCACAGCTCCAACACAAGATAGCGACTACAGCGCAGATGGAATCAAGCGCAACATCAATACTTGGGACGGTTGCGGAGGCGCTGCATTTTCAGGAAAGACTTCCAATGTTGGTTGCAATAGTTCAAAGAATGTTGGCACATTTAAAGCACCCATTAGTGGAACCATGTATTTGGTAATCAAATGTGGTGGTGAAGATTTGAAAGGAGGTATTTCAGTAGACAATATCGAAGTACGTGGCCAGTAATCACATTTAGTTTAGGGTTCTATTTATGTGAATAAGAGCGGCTGGTCCCCGCTCTTATTTTATATTTATTTTTCTGAAATTAGAGCTTCGCATTGTTTACCAAATTTTCTAATTCGAACTAATATGATTGAAATTAAAAGCAAAAGCGCTTCTATACTATTGCTTTATTGCACATTGTTGCTGCCCTGTAGCGCATCCTGTCAAAAGAAGGATGAGCAGATTCAAATTCCATTAGCAAGTATTGAAGACGCAATTCAGATACGCACAGCTGAAAGCCGAAAAATTCAATTCAATGTATATTTGGATAAGGTATCAAGTGCTAAGGTTTCAATAGATTATATGTTGGTGAATGGAACCGCCATCGCGGTCAAAGATTTTGAACAAACCTCTGGTACACTTACCATTGAACCTAATCAATCGAAAGGTATTATTGAAGTAGATATTACGGGTGACAAAAGTAACTTAAGACAAAATAATTTGAACTTTTCAGTTCAACTTTCCAATGCAAAGAATTGTAATCTCACACGAACTATTGGTGTAGGAACAATTATTACTGAAAATGGTATGTATCTGCCTACTAAAAATAGTGGATACTCAACACCTACCGTTTACCCAGGGTATACTTTAACTTGGAGCGATGAATTTATCGGTTCTGAACTAAATCGCACAAATTGGAATACAGAAATTGGTAATGGAAATAATGGATGGGGGAATAATGAGTTACAATACTATACAGGAAGTTTCAATAATGTTTTCGTTTCTGATGGAAATTTAGTTATTGAGGCACGGAAGGAATTACAATCAGGATTTTCTTATACATCTTCCCGATTAACAAGTCAAGGCAAAAGAAGTTTTAAATTTGGAAGAGTTGATATCAGAGCCAAGTTGCCTGTGGGTAAAGGCATTTGGCCTGCTTTGTGGATGCTAGGTAACAATATAACATCCATTGGTTGGCCTGCCTGTGGGGAAACAGATATCATGGAATTAGTGGGTACTTATCCTTCAAGAATTACGGGAACAGCACATTGGGCTTCTCCGCAGGGAAGTGATGTCATGAAGAATTCAAATTATATTTTAACCTCCAAGGATTTTTCAAGTGAATTTCACGTGTTTAGTATTATCTGGAAAGAAAACGAGATTACTTGGTATGTCGATGATCAACTGTTTCTTACGGTTCAAGCAAATGATGTGGGTGTTGCAGTGTATCCTTTTAACGCAGAGCAATTTTTTATTCTTAACGTGGCAGTTGGTGGCAATTGGCCAGGAGCCCCAGATGGAACAACCCAATTTCCGCAACGTATGTTTGTTGATTATGTAAGAGTATTTCAGAAATAAAATTCAAAATGAAAAAAAGCACACTCATTAACTTACTACCCTTACTAATATGGTGCAGTTGTAATCAATCTGAAACTTCAAATAATATCGAAGGAAGAGATACGACTAATTCAACTAGTATAGAGTTGTTATTGTACACAACTGCTGATTCCACACAATTACGAATCACATTGGTGGACACGTTAAGATTTACGGAGCACCTCCAACCACTCGAAACAGAAACTTGCGTATTCGTTGATTCCGCACAAACGTTTCAAACCTTTCTGGGCATAGGCGGGGCAATTACAGATGCATCGGCGGAGGCTTTTGCAAAACTTTCCAACGATCAACAACAAGCTTTGTTAACCGCGTATTTCGATCCACGAAAAGGAATAGGTTATACCTTGGCAAGAACGCATATCAACAGTTGTGATTTCAGCAGCGCCAGTTATACTTACGTGCAGGACAATGACATAGAATTAAAGACATTTAACATTGCCCACGACAAACAATTTCGAATTCCGCTTATTCAAAAAGCGATTGCCGCAGCGGGAGGAGAATTAACCACGTATGTAAGCCCGTGGAGCCCGCCTGCGTGGATGAAAGATAACAACGACCTATTACATGGAGGAAAATTGAAACCGGAGTACTTTCAAAGTTGGGCAAACTATTTTGTTCAATTTATTAAAGCTTACGAAGCTCAGGGCATTCCAATCTGGGGGCTTACAGTACAAAACGAACCCATGGCTAAACAGATATGGGAGAGTTGTATTTTCTCAGCTGAAGAAGAACGCGATTTTGTTAAGAATTATTTAGGCCCTACTCTAGGAAAGAATGGACTGCAAGATCGAAAACTGATTGTGTGGGATCACAACCGCGATTTAATTTATCACCGTGCACAAACCATTTTTAATGACACCGAAGCATCGAAATATATTTGGGGCATGGGCTTTCATTGGTATGAAGATTGGAGTGGCGGCAACCAGATGTTCGACAACGTTAAAAGAGTTCATGAGTCGTGGCCGGATAAGAACCTGATTTTTACAGAGGGTTGCAATTTTCCCTTTGAGTATAGCAAGATTACAGATTGGAAATGGGGCGAACGCTACGGTCTCTCCATGATCAATGATTTTAACAACGGCACCGTAGCGTGGACCGATTGGAACATTCTACTCGATGAAACAGGTGGCCCCAACCATGTCAAGAACTTTTGCATGGCACCCATTCATGCAGATACACGCACTGACAAATTGATATTTTCAAATTCATACTATTACATCGGGCATTTTTCTAAATTCTTGAAAAAAGGAGCGAAGCGAATGGCGGCCTCTGCCAGCAGAAGTAATTTGTTAACCACGGCTTTTATCAATCCCGATGGCGAGCAGGTAGTGATTGTAATGAATGCTACGAATCAACCGATAAAGTATCAATTGATGCCAGGTAAATACAGTGCATCCCTAGTGGCGCAACCCCATTCGATTTCAACCATGCTCATTCATTAGCGCATGAATCTTTTTTTTAAAAATCCATACCCTTCGATTATATGAGATTAAAATCCATGAGCATTGCGCTCCTCCTAGTCGCCTGTTCCTCTTCCCCGGTTCTTCCACCGATCGTAGTTACACCACCGGCAACCGGCCCGAAAGTGAGCGTGTGGCTTACCAACTCGGAGAGAACAAACTTGTTGTCACCGGTTGCTTCACTGACCTTTAAGAAGGAAGCTGCACAGTCAACACTTATATCAGTGGATACAACCGTTCGATTTCAATCCATGGATGGATTTGGGTATACCTTAACGGGAGGCAGTGCTCAGTTGATAAACACAAAGATGAATTCGGCTAGCCGCACTGCTTTGTTGAAAGAGCTTTTCACTACGGAACAAAATGGAATAGGAGTGAGCTACCTGCGCATCAGCATTGGGGCATCTGATTTAGATGACCATGTGTTTTCATACAATGATTTGGCCACGGGGCAAACCGATGTGGGGTTAACTAAATTTAGTATTGATGAAGACCGCAAAAATCTCATTCCTGTTTTAAAAGAAATTGTTTCTCTCTTTCCTCAAATAAAAATAATGGGTAGCCCATGGTCGGCACCTGCATGGATGAAGACTAACAACCTATCGAAGGGTGGAAGTTTGAAAACGGAGTATTACACGGTGTATGCCAATTACTTGACAAAATACATTCAGGCGATGGCGCAAGAAGGAATTACCATTGATGCAATCACCACACAGAATGAGCCTGAGCACCCCGGCAACACTCCCAGCATGACGATGACTAGCAGTGAGCAAAACTCGTTTATCAAATCGCATCTCAGCCCTGCTTTGAAAGCTGCTGGTTTATCAACTAAAATTATTCTATACGATCACAATTGCGATCATCCGAATTACCCCATCGCCATTTTAGACGACAGCCAAACAAAGCCGTTGGTAGATGGCTCAGCATTTCATTTATATGCAGGCGATATAAGTGCACTCAGCACCGTTCACACGGCACACCCCGATAAGAATGTCTACTTCACGGAGCAATGGACCAGCGGCAATGGAAACTTTGGTGGCGACTTACGTTGGCACGTGAAAAATTTGATTGTTGGGGCACCGCGCAACTGGAGTAAAAATGTGCTTGAGTGGAATCTGGCTGCCGATGAAAATTTACAACCACATACAGACGGAGGTTGTACCTTGTGCCTTGGAGCACTAACGATAACCTCGGCAGGCACGGCAACCCGTAATGTTTCGTACT
>JABFSO010000134.1 GCA_013140555.1 Cyclobacteriaceae bacterium
ACCGCAGGATGATGCGCTTCGAAAACTTAGCCGCGCACGAGCAGACCACCCGCGCGATTACAGAAAAATTAGTGCAGTTGCGGAGAAGCAGTCTGCCTTTAGTCTATGGTGATTTTAATTGGGTGCAGATTGAAGACCAACTCTTGATCTACCAACGCAAATACTTTGGAGACACCGTCTTTATTTGTTTTAACAAATCAGGCGAGCCGAAGCAAGTAGAGTTAAAAGAGGCGAGCACCAACGCCACGGCCCAATTTGGAAGTAAGTTGCAGTTTGAAAATCAGCGAACAACGCTTACCTTAAAGCCACATTCGTTTGAAATCATTACTTCTACCTCTACCGCATCAAAATAATATGGCTTCATCTACCACACCCACTGTAAAACCAAAGCTTAGTTTTTGGCAAATCTGGAACATGAGCTTCGGCTTTCTGGGCATCCAGTTTGGCTTTGCTTTGCAGAACGCAAATACGAGTCGGATTTTTACTACTCTCGGATCAGATCCAGATAGCTTGGCTTTGTATTGGGCAGCAGCACCCATCACAGGATTCTTGATTCAACCAATCATTGGCTATTACAGTGATCGAACCTGGAGTCCAACATGGGGACGAAGGAGACCTTACTTTGCCATTGGTGCCATACTTGCCTCTCTGGGTCTGGTGCTAATGCCTAATTCTTCTTCATTGTGGATGGCCGTTGGTGTTTTATGGATTATGGATGCATCCATTAACGTTAGCATGGAACCATTCCGGGCTTTTGTGGGAGACATGTTGCCACCTTCTCAGCGGACCACAGGGTTTGCTATGCAAAGCTTTTTTATTGGTGTAGGTGGAGTAGTTGCTTCTTTCCTGCCACACATTTTCACGAATTGGTTAGGGATATCAAATGAACCCGTTCCCGGAGGTATTTCAGATTCTGTTAAATATTCATTTTATATAGGGGCATTCATGCTTTTCACAGCAGTCATGTGGACCGTTTTTACGACCAAAGAATATCCACCGGAACCGCATCATGATAATCTACGAAATCGGGAAAAAAGAAAGATCGATGATGAGGTGGGCACACGAACAAAAATTCAGCAGATCGGATTTGTGTTTTTAGTTCTAGGATTAGTATTGGCATGGGTGGTGAATATGCTCGAAAAAGAAAATGAACTTTATATCCTAGCCCTTTTGCTTTCCATTTTTGGCATTGTACATCTACTCGCATCCATGTACATAAGCCAAGGCAGATCCTATCTCGGTTTAGTTCACATGGTTAAAGATTTTCACGCCATGCCTAAAACAATGGTTCAATTGGCCATTATACAATTTTTCTCTTGGTTTGCTCTATTCTCGATGTGGATATACACGACACCGGCTGTCACCAGCTACATCTACAATACCAATGATCCGAATTCAACTGCCTACAATGAAGGAGCCAACTGGGTGGGTATTTTGTTTGGAATCTACAGCGGAATAGCAGCTATCGCAGCCCTGTTTCTACCGATTCTAGCCAAATATACAAGTAGAAGAGTGACACATTTTGTAGCACTGATTTGTGGCGGTATTGGTTTGATTTCATTCTTGTTCGTTTCAGATCCAGATATGCTACTCGTGTCTATGATTGGTGTTGGAATAGCTTGGGCGAGTATATTGTCCATTCCTTATGCCATGCTTTCAGGATCATTACCACCCGAGAAAATGGGTTACTACATGGGGGTTTTTAATTTTTTCATTGTTATCCCTCAAATATTAGCAAGTGCAATTCTAGGATTTATGTTGAGGAATATCTTTGGTGGTCAAACTATATCGATCATTATTTTCGGTGGTGTTTGTATGATTATTGCCGCACTCTTGTCGCTTCGCGTACGATCATCGGAAGAGGTGAATATTTGAGCGTTAAACTCCCTACGAATGAAGAAGTATTGGCTGTTGATGGTTTGTTTTCCTTTCGGAGCGTTTGCGCAAGATTACACTGCGTTCCAATCACAACTCAATCAGCTTCACGATTCCGTTGTCTACCATCGATTTCAAGCGCAAGGAAAACTTCCTTTAGTTGTGGAAGACTCCGTGGCGTTTGTCTATCGTGGCAACGCTAAGTCCGTTGCCTGGATGGGCGACTTCAATGGATGGGGCTACGATCAGGCATTTCAAAACAAAGGAAGGAAAGTGAGCAAAGATCTTTGGATTCTTAAATCAAAGTTTCCCAAAGACGCGCGCCTTGATTACAAAATTCTGATTGACGACAACCAATGGATTCTCGATCCGGCCAACCCGCATCAGCAATGGAGTGGTGTAGGTGGTGGAAGCCCTAACTCCGAACTGCGCATGCCGCAGTGGAAAGAAGCCATTGAGTTACAAACACAATCCAACGTTCCGAAAGGCACTTTGCAAACGGATTTGCTCTTCAACAGCCGCATACTCAATTATCAAATTACCTATGGCGTTTATCTACCACACGGCTATGAGAAGATGGGGAAACTGCCGGTGATGTATGTAACAGACGGATACGAATACCTCCACCCGCGCCTCGGCAACATGGTGACGGTGGTGGACAACCTCATCGCTGAAAAGAAAATCAAACCCATCGCAGTTGTATTTGTCGATCACCGCGAACCGGTGAATCGCTCTAACAACAGACGCATGCAGGAGTTGGCTATGAACGGTGCCTACCTCGATTTCTTTGTAAAAGAATTTTTGCCGGAGATCGAAAAGAAATATCCGCTGGCAACCGATGCTGCTAACCGTGGCATCATGGGCACTTCCATGGGTGGCTTAACTGCAACTTACTTTGCATTCACCAAACCGGATGTATTTGGCTTGGTAGGCATTCAATCACCCGCATTCTGGACGAAGCCGCAGATTTATCAGCTATGCGCTAATCCGGCCAATCCGAAAATGAAAGTTTCCATGACATCCGGATTGATCAACGACACCAGCAAAGAAAGCCGCAAGATGAAAGAGGTGTTGCAAGCCAATAGTTGCGTGTACACTTACCATGAGGTGAACGAAGGACACAGTTGGGGAAATTGGCGCAACCTGATTGACGATGTGTTGATCGACTTGTTTGGCACCAAGATGTGATTTTAGAATTCACTTTTTACCTTTTAGCTTTGCCTGAATCGATTTCAAATTTTAGTACACAATTCGTGCTCTTATGAATCTACGTTTAGCCGCCTTCGCATTCATACTTTTGTTTGTACTCGATAGCTGTTCGAGTGGAAAAGCAGCCCTCAAACAAGGCGATTATTACGAAGCCGTGTTGGAATCGGTCAACCGCCTACGCGCCAAACCCGATCATAAAAAAGCAACGGCCGTATTGCTGCAAAGCTATCAGTTGGCGGTAGACTACATACAGTCCACCATTCAAAACGGCATCAATTCAGACGATCCACGCAAGTGGCGCAATGCTGTGGCCGGATATCAGAAGATCAACTACATGAATGATCAAATCAAAACCTCACTCGGGGCGATGAAGATCATTACTAATCCGGTAACGAAATACAAGGAGTTGGCGGAAGCCAAAAACAAGGCAGCCGAAGAAAGCTACCAGGACGGCATTCAATCGATGATGCGCACCACCCGCGATGATGCCAAGCGTGCCTATTTCAGTTTCAAAGAAGCGAACGGTTATGAACCCGGCTACCGCGAAGTAGTAGAGATGATGACACAAGCGGAATACATTGCCACCTTGCGCGTAGCGTATGAAGAGATCAACACATCACGTTACAATTACGGCAGCATCCAACCGATCATCAACAGCATGCAGCGGCAGTTTCTTTCGTTTCGTCCGCACACGCAGCGCGACACTGTGCCGCCTCATCAATACCTGCGAGTGATCTTCAACAACTACCGCATCGACAATCAGTCGCAGCTTTCATCACGCGTAGAAAATGTGCAACGCGATGTGAAAGTGGGCGAGAAAAAACTTCCCGATGGTAAAATGCAAGATGTGATGGAGACGGTAAAGGCAACCATCACTTTCTACACCAAAACAAAACGTGCCACCAGCAATGCTACCGTCAACATTACCGATGCCGCTAACAACGCCATTCTCTTAAACAATACGGTAGAAGGTAACTCGCAGTGGCAACACACTTGGGCTACCTTTAAAGGCGATAGTCGCGCGCTAAACAATGATCAACTGAACATGACAAAACGGGGCGATGCTAATCCCAATGATCAGAACCTTTTTGATCAGGCCATCAGCAATCTAAAAAATAACGTTTCCAATCAGTTGACCAACTTTTACGGTCGCTATTAGTACACACCACGACAAATAGCCGGATTTGAAAAACCATTTCCTTCGGAATAAGGTTAAAGGTGCATTATCAACTATTTTATGGAAACAAAATTAGAACTAGCCACCTTTGGCTCGGGTTGTTTTTGGTGCACAGAAGCCATTTTTTTACGCGTGAAGGGGGTTTCGAAGGCTGTTTCGGGCTACAGCGGAGGTAAAATCAAAAATCCGACTTATCGGGAAGTTTGCTCCGGATTAACCGGACATGCCGAAGTAATACAAATTACCTATAACCCTGCCGAAGTGTCTTTTGAGGCGCTTTTGGAAGTATTTTGGAACACTCATGATCCTACCACGCTCAATCGCCAGGGGGCAGATGAAGGCACCCAATACCGTTCTGTTGTGTTTTATCACTCAGAAGACCAGCGCGTGGCAGCAGAGAAGTATAAGAAACAATTGGATGACTCACAGGTCTTTAAAAACCCGATAGTGACAGAAATTAGTCCGTTGACCAATTTCTACGCGGCAGAAGATTACCATCAGAATTACTTCGAATTGAATCCGAATCAGGGCTATTGCCAATTTGTGGTGCGCCCGAAAGTAGAAAAGTTCAAAAAACAGTTTGATGCATTGGTGCAAGCGTGAGGAATGAAAATGAATTTGGTAGACAAAAAAATATTTTTAGTAGATCGAAACCTCTCAAATGCAATCACGTTGAATAGACCAAGAGTAGAGTAATTCTCTCATAGGTTTAGGTTTAGGTAACAAAAACCCCCTCAGACGGAGGGGGTTTTTGTGTTTTAGGACATTTCTAATTCGCTTGCTTTTACTCCTGAATGGCCGTGCAGTTTCTTGCATTCGGTTTTCTTCTCAGACTGCTTTTCTAATTCTATTTATTAGGAGTTGATTGTTGTGTAACCTCACCCCTACGCGCTTGGTGTGGCGACACGCTTAGGTTTGCCCCTCTCCGCAAGAGAGGGGGATGTAATCAGAGTTTGTTGGTGAAGAACAACTACAAAAGCAAGGACTCTTCATTTGTTAAAAATTAGTTGCGGCAAATCTCCAACTCGCCATTTCAAAAAACCTTGCTCTTTAAAACGATAGCCAACTAACAGCTTAACGGTGGCGCTTGAACTAGTAAAAACAATGTCTTCAAACCGAATATTTCTAGACTGCTGTACGAAGCTGGTACCGGCAAAGAAACGTTTGCTGTTGTAACCAATGCCTACTCTAAAATCAGCAAAGGTATTTAGGGTCTGATGATCTGTTTTTCCATTAGCCGTTTGGTACGAAATCCAATGTTGAGCCGGCCCTACCGATAGAGACGCATTGATAAAAAAGCGTTTGCCTAAAACAAGATTATAAGAATAGCCTGGGGCGATACTAAAGGTGGTACTGTTGATTTCATTAAAATTTCCCCGGGCACCAAAAATAGCTTCGTAGAAAGGGCCATATATTGCTGAGTCTGCCTTTAGATCAAAAAAATTTAGGGTCCCGGACAACAAGAAAGAGCCACTACTTCTCAATTGCCTCTCAGAAAAATTATAAGATGAACGCAAGGAAAATTTATTCTTATTAAATACATAGATACCATTAATGCCCGTATTGCCTATCCGAATATCCGGGCGTTGCGGAAAAGGCATCGCTGCCGGCACACCTCGTCTGGCATCTTCTCGATAAAAACCTTTGTACGTTTGGGTGAAAAGATCTACACCCCAGTTTTTGCCCAATACATTCAACTGCAAATCATTTACCTTTGACTCACCATACAGACTTTTCTTTTTCTCATCAATCGGCACTGCAAAAACCAACTCAAACCCAATTTCAAATACATACATCCCGAAGCCCATGCCCACTGAGTTGTTTGGGCGATAGGTTAACTTCTCGCTTCCGCCTGGTTTATTCTGGATATCAAATGTGCTAGTTCGCGCCTTGACAATCGGCCAAATAAAAAAATGATCGGGAAAGCGCTCCACATAAATGGCACGAAGCGAGTCTTTCTTTTGTGCCAGCGCGGGAAAAGATAGTAGTATTACCAGAAAGCAAACGAATTGTTTCTTCATAGTTAATCGAGCGACTTAAGGTACAAAATATACACCTCACTGGCGCGGAAGTTACTTCCGCTTGCTCTAAAATAAAAGCGTGAACTTTGATTGGTTGTTTAACCTCACCCCGACACGCTTAGCGTATCGATACATTTGTGTTAACCCCTACAAGAGAGGGGGACGTGATGGGGTTTGGCCGTGTGTTGCGAAACGCACACGGTGTGAAGACGGCTGTACATGCAAGCAACATGCTGTCAGACACCTTTTATCCTCAGCTGTACAGTGCCAATAACTCTATCAACATGCTTACGTTGGCCGCAGAGTCCGAGGCGAGACTACCCGGAGAAGTAAAAGTTAAGCTTGCTTACGCGTCCTGACGCTCCGCTTACGCGTCAAGGAGCTCTGCCTATGCGAAAAGGAACTCCGCACATGCGCCAAGGAGCTCCGCCTATGCGTCAAGGAGCTCCGCCTACGCGCCAAGGAGCTCTGCACATGCGCCAAGGAGCTCCGCCTATGCGTCAAGGAGCTCCGCCTACGCGCCAAGGAGGTCTGCACATGCGTCAAGGAGCTCTGCACATGCGTCAAGGAGCTCCGCCTACGCGCCAAGGAGCTCTGCACATGCGTCAAGGAGCTCCGCCTACGCGCCAAGGAGCTCTGCCTATGCGAAAAGGAGCTCTGCACATGCGTCAAGGAGCTCCGCCTATGCGCCAAGGAGCTCTGCCTACGCGTCAAGGAGCTCTGCACATGCGCCAAGGAACTCCGCCTATGCGTCAAGGAGCTCCGCCTACGCGCCAAGGAGCTCCGCCTATGCGCCAAGGAGCTCCGCCTACGCGCCAAGGAGCTCCGCCTACGCGCCAAGGAGCTCCGCCTATGCGTCAAGGCTGAACGCTTCCGCGGAATTAGCGTAAAAAGAGGGTTTTTGGACACTGACGATTCTGTCAGGACAGGCTTACCACCCCGCCCTGCGGGCACCCCCCTCGCCATTGTTGGTGTTCTTCACCAACATTTACCCTGTTTTTTCCGCTCGAAATCAATCATCGCCTAAGCGGCCTTCACAGTTATCTCATCCGGTAAGCTAGCTCATCCTGTTTGTTGGTGAAGAACACCCAACAAAGGTCAACGCTGCTCCGAGTTTGCAAATTTGTTACATTACTTTATACTCAAATAAAGTGTATCAGATACTAAAGTACCTGTCCATCTTTCAAATCCGTTCAAATTCTCAGGTAATTTTAAATTGGGCATTCGAGATTTTATCTGTGTATTATTAACGTTTGAATAACTATAAACAAGCTTGTATGACCCTGATGGCAGTGAATTAACTCTCAGTGTCTCACTAAAAATTCCTTTAGATTTCAAAAATACGATTTGATCAAATTCTGAAATTGTCCATTCCATTAATGCGGCAGTATCCTTTCCCGATTTAATATATTCTGCATCTTTAATACGTTGAAGATAGAAAACTTTAGCGAGAGAGTCGGTAAATTCACCTTTGGCTTTATCAAAAACAGAAACTCTTGCAAAATTTTTTCCTGTCTCTGCGATAATCTCATCACGATCTTTGTTCATTATTTCAAAAGACAACAAACCCTCATTAAAATCCTCATAGCTACCATTGCGTTTTTTAAATATATCAACCCTAGAAAATTGCATTTGATCAAAATAAAGATTCTTATTTGTTTCATTCCGGATTTTTCCAACGACTGAGATTAGCTGTCCAAACTTATTCGATTTTTGAACCTCTAACTCAATGGAACATACTACATCCCTTTTATCCTTACCAGCAAATGATAGTAGCATTAGCATTAGCATTAGCATTAGCATTAGCATTAGCATTACCACTCCAATTATTTTGAGTTTCATTGCCTATTTTGTTTTAATTGTTTGGTTTAGTAGGCATTCCATTTCTTGTGCAGAAGTTACCCCTCTCTAGCTCGTAACTTACGTTCCTCATAAAAATCAACTTCCGCGCTAGCGAAGGTCGCTGACACGGAAGTTAACCCACTCTAGCTCGAAAGTTAGTTCTGCTCGCTCTAAAATAAAAGTGTGAAGATGATTTGTTGTGACCTCACCCCGACACGCTTAGCGTATCGATACATTTGTGTTCACCCCTCTCCAAAAGAGAGGGGGACATGATGGGGTTTGGCGATGTGTCGAAACGCTTTTTCTCCGCAAAGTATCCTGCAAGGGACTCTGAGGCACACCGCGTGCCAATTCATAACTATATCTACATGCTTAAGTTTGCCGCAGAGTCCGAGGCGAGACTCTGCGGTGAAGTAAAATAAAATGTCTGAACTATGATTTGTTTGATTTTTGTGATTTTGATGACTACTCGCTTTACGCTAATCTTTTCGCACAAAAGGAATCTCTGACGCGGAAGTTAACCTACTCTAGCTCGAAAGTTGGTTCTGCTCTCTCCAAAATAAAAGTGTAAAGATGATTTGTTGTGACCTCACCCCGACACGCTTAGCGTTACGATACATTTGTGTTCACCCCTCTCCAAAAGAGAGGGGGACGTGATGGGGTTGGGCGATGTGTCGAAACGCTTTTTCTCCGCAAAGTATACTGCAAGGG
>JABFSO010000092.1 GCA_013140555.1 Cyclobacteriaceae bacterium
ACCATAATCCTGGTTGATTCGATCGGTAGCAAACGTGGTAAACAAGAAAGAGAAAATAACCACTGTTGCCTCAAAGAAACTTAGAAAGTACGGAAGCGATTCGTTGTTAAATTGTGCCGTGGAGACATTGAAAAAGGAGTAATCAACGAATCGAACAGCTACGGTGGAAATAATGACGAAAGCCGATAGTGAAACGATGTACTTATTGCCCAGAAAAGCGAAGAAGGAAAGTTTTTTAATTTCCGATTCGGACTTAACAGCTGATTTTTCACCTGTAATGTATTTATTGGCTAAGACAATAAATAAGAGGAGATAACCAATAATACTAACAAGCCCTATCGAAAAGAGTGCATCAACTTTTACACCGGATGCAAGTGCAATCGGGATGGAAAAGAATGCAATAATCGAGGCAATACTCGTACCCAAGTCCACGCTTCCGATGATTCGCTTGGCCACCCGCACGTTGAACATACGGCCAAAGGCACCCCAGAAAATTAACTGCGTTATGAATGTGAATGGAAGAATAAGGATAAAACCAAAGCGATAGAGTTGTACTTTATCTTCCACGAAATCATCTCCAAATTCTACGAAGGCAGTAAGCCCAATAATAAGCAGTAAGTTGAGGATGGCTAATGCTTTGAATGATATTCGACCTTGTAGGAAATTATAAAGAACGGTTATACCAATACTGAATATTCCCGAATAGAAGATTGCCTTAGGAAGATCAAATTTTTCACTAATCCCCTCATATGTCAAAAACAAGGTCTGTGATGCAACGGCTACGGTTGCCAGAAACACCCCCATTAAGAAACTGATCGCTAGAAGTAAACTTACTGGCCCAGTTTCTTCGGGCTCAACATCCAACAAGTTCCACAGGCGTTTCATCATAGCGAGGAGTCGTTTAACTTCTAAAATTCAAATATTTTGTCGAAAATTCCTAATAATTAACTGTTGATGTTGGATTGGTTACTGTTTCTGATTAACAGCGGGTTATGATTATTTCTTGTATTCCAGCTTTACCGTCTGTCGAAAAATGGAGTATTTTCGACTTCTTCAAAACAGTTGATCAATTGATTATCAATTAGAAAAGAATGCCCTTGTAAGATTCTGAACTGAATAAGATAGGCGCTGTCCTGAAAATACTTTAGACTTGTAAAATTTTAATGAAGTTTGCATGAAGCGATTATTAATAACCTCCCTACTTTTTGCAGCTTTTGGCCTAGCTGGTGCGCAGGCGCCCAAAAGTTTAACCGAAGCCCAACGTTTCTTTAATCTAAAAAATTACGATCAGGCGCTGCCCAAATTTTTAGAGGCATTTGAAGCAGGGGCAAAGGATGCCACTGCGTTCCATCAGGCAGCTCAATGTTACATGCACTCCCAAAATGTAGACGATCAGGTGAAGGGCATTCCTTACTTGGAACAGGCCATTGCACTAAAGTCCGATCAACCCGTTTTCTATTTTGATCTCGGCAATCTCTATTTAAAGAATGAACAACTGCAGAAGGCATCCGAAACTTTCTCAACCTATCGGGACAAAGTAAAGGCAGACAAAAAAGCATTGGCGCAAGCCGAAAAAGGATTATCGGCAGCACAAAATGCCATTGCATTTATGTCAGTGCCCCGAAACTTTACGGTACATAGTTTTCCGGGATCTGTGAATACTAAGTATACAGAATACAACCCGGTAGTTTCGGCTGATGAGAGCGTAATGGCTTTTACAGCGTTACGTCCAAATACGGGCCGCACTCGCTCAGGAGATAAGTTTATTGAAGAGATTTTGGTTTCTTATAACAAAGCCGGCAATTGGAGCGAGGCCAAAGTGGTTCCGATCTCATCGGAATACAATGTGGGTACTGCCGGTATTTCGGCCGATGGCCAGAAGATGGTGGTATTCATGGGAGGTGCAAGCGATCCGGGCAACCTGTTTCAAGTTACAAAATCAGGTGACGAATGGTCGAAGACAACCATCTTAGCACCAACCATCAACTCACAAGGATTAGAGTCTACATCCAGCTTAACACCCGATGGCAAAGTGATTTATTTTGCCAGCGATCGTCAGGGTGGAAAAGGTGGTCTTGATATTTGGAAGATTGAAATGAAAGCCGATGGAAAGTGGAGTTTGCCGATTAATCTAGGTCCGGAAATCAATACGAAAGACAACGAAGATGCACCGTTCATTCATCCCGACCAAAAGACATTGTTCTTTACTTCAGATGGGCACAACACCATGGGTGGAAGGGACATTTTCAAAACCAGTTTGGTGAATGGCAAGTGGACCAGTCCCGAGAACATGGGCTACCCGGTGAACACAACTTCCAACGATAATTACTTTACTTTATTAGCCGATGGCAAGCGCGCTTATTTCTCTTCCGATCGCAAAGGCGGACAAGGTGCGCAAGATATTTATTATCTGGATATGCCCGAGAATGCGATGACCATTCCATTGACGATGATTAAAGGCCGTGTGATCAACAGTGAAACCGGTAAACCCATGCCCACCAAAATGTATGTGGTAGATAATGAAACGAAGAAGGAATTGGAGTTTGTGTATGATCCCGATCCTAAAACCGGAGAGTATTTGATCATCTTGCCGCCTTCCAAGAACTATGACATTGTCATTGAGTCAGAAGGATTTTTGCCTTATACCTTAAACGTGAACATTCCCAACCAAACCTACTTCTATGAATTGTATCAACAGGTAAGTTTGAAAACCATCAAGCAATTCGATGTAGTAGTAGGTCAGGAAGTAGTTGTGAAAAATGCTTTTTATGATACCGATAGCGATGTAAAAACAGAGATTCGTAAATCCAACGAAGCCAAGTTGGTTCAAACCGGAAAAGTAGATGTTTATGATATGATGATTGACCTGATGGCATCATCCGATAAGGAAGGATTGGACTATTTGGTGGGGTTGATTGAACACACCGATCCGATTGACGGAATCAATTTTGACGAAAAACAAAACTCTAAAATAGAAGTAGCCACCCGCACGTATTATTTTGATGAGAGCGATGAAAGTAAGTTCGAGCAAAAGAAAGTAGATGGCAAAACGATTTTCTCCTTGCCAACCATGAACATCACCGAAGAGATCAAAAACAAAAAAACGGAAGTGAAGAAAGCTAACTTTGACAAAGCTGCCTTGGCTAAGTTTGTGAAGGTATTCTTTGATCAGGGTAAGAGTGATGTCAAAGCACAGTACAACACGGAACTGGAAGGTATTTTGAAAACACTTCAACAGTACCCTGATTTAGGTGTTGAAATTTCCGGCTTCGCTTCTTCTGAAGGAACCGAAGAAGCCAACCGCGAATTGTCGAATAAACGTGCCATCGCTATTTTGGATTACTTCAATCATCAAGGCGTGGTGCGCAGAAGAATTGTGGCGAAAGGCTACGGTGCCACCAAAGATCAGAAAGCAAGCAAAGAGGAGGGACGAAGAGTGGAAGTGCGAATTGTAGAACTCAAATAGATTTTCTGGAATCAAAAGAAAGTCCTTTTCACTTTCGTGAGAAGGACTTTTTATTTAGACGAGTTTTGGTTTGATCGATAAAGCAACGAACTATCACCATAACTTAAAAAGCGGTAATTGGTATCCAACGCCTGCTGATAAACTTTTCTCCAATCGTCTCCAATGAAAGCCGCAATCAACAACATCAACGTAGAGCCCGGTTGATGGAAGTTAGTGATCAAAGCATCGGCTGTTTGAAATTGATAACCCGGAATGAGGTAAATAGATGTTTCACCTTGAATCGCGTCTACACCATCGCGCTCCATTTTCTTCCATACATTTTCAAATGCTTTTTCACGAGGCACCGCCATCGAATCGATATAGGGATCGCGTTGCCCGATAACAAATTCGGCAGAAGGATTCGTTTCCAATTTAACACCATACCAATATAGACTTTCCAATGTCCGCACCGAGGTAGTTCCCACGGCCACCACTTTTCGATTCGGTTGTAGTAGATTAGCTACATTGGCTTTTGTAATATGAATTTGCTCTTCGTGCATCACATGTTCCCAGGCATTTTCCACCTTCACCGACTGGAAGGTGCCCGCACTCACATGCAATGTGACAAAATCAGTTTGAATTTTCTTTTCACTTAAATTCTTAAACACTCGATCGGTAAAATGCAAACCCGCAGTCGGTGCAGCCACTGCTCCATCATGCCTTGAGTAAATGGTTTGGTAGCGCTCGCGGTCACTTGCTTCTACTTCTCTTTTTAGATACGGTGGCAGCGGTGTTACTCCCAAGGAAGAGATCACTTCGGCAAAAGTCATTTCGCGCGGTTCCCATGTAAATGAGACAATTGATTTTTCGCGATCCTCTAGGTTCACGCGAAGTTGCGTGTTTCCTTCCTGTCGAATTAATGTTTGTCCATTCCAACGTTTTGCGTTGCCAATCACCACTTGCCATTGGGCTTCCTCCGTTGCTTCCATCGCCAGGGCTACAATGGGAGAGGGCTTCGTTGGGTGAAGCAGAAATATTTCAATGATGGCTCCCGTGTCTTTCATAAAATGAAGGCGGGCTGGAATAACCTTCGTATTGTTGAAGAAAAGGATGCTGTTTTCCGGAAGATGGTTGGAGAGTTGCTGAAAGCGAGCATGCTCGATAGTACCATCCCGATAGACCAACAAATTGGATTGATCGCGTTCAGCCAGCGGATGCAAAGCAATGCGTTCGGCCGGAAGCTCGTATTTGTATTGATTAATGTCGATTATTGGAGAAGTCATTTTGGCAAAGGTAATAGATGTGGCAGAAGCAAGCCTATGTGCAGTGGGCAGATATTTTTTGTTAGTTTTGATTTTCAAACATTTGATCATGCCGCTTCGCCTCAGTTTTCACAAGCATGTGCTGGAATTCAATTTTGATGCACGCACATCGCGCGGAGCCATGAAGGATCGCACCTCTTGGTTTGTAAAACTATGGAATGAATCCAACCCGGATGTGTTTGGTTTAGGCGAATCCGCCCCTTTGCCCGGACTGAGTAAAGAGACCCTGGAAGAAGTGGAGACAGAGCTTGCTGCTTTACTGAAGAAAGTAAACGCTATGAGTTCTTCCTTGCCGGAAAGTTTGGACACGCTAGACGACCTCAACCATTTTATCAATACAACATGGGGAGTGAAGCACTCAGCTAATCGAATGGCTATCGAGTCAGCTATTCTCGATTTATTTCATGGTGGCAACCGTACACTATTTAAAACCACTTTTATAGAAGGCAAAGCCATTCCCATCAATGGTTTGATTTGGATGGGCGGTTTAGACAGAATGCTTCAGCAAATAGACATTAAAATTAAAGATGGATTTCGCTGTATAAAATTGAAAGTGGGAGGGCATGATTTTGAAAAGGAATGTGATATCCTTCAATACGTTCGAAGAAAATACTTTCGCGAAAACATTGAAGTGCGGCTCGATGCCAATGGTGCCTTCAAACCGGAAGATGCCTTGTATAAACTGAACTTGCTGGCGCGATTTAACATTCACTCCATCGAGCAGCCCATTAAACCGGGCAATCCTTTTATGGAAGAATTGTGCGCCAAATCGCCCATTCCAATTGCATTAGATGAAGAGTTGCTGGGCATCGACACTGTGAACGATAAGCGTAACCTACTCCATCGCGTCAAGCCCACTTATATCATTATTAAACCAAGTTTGCATGGCGGTCTATACGGCACCCACGAATGGATTGAAGTGGCGGAGGAATGCAATGTAGGATGGTGGCTTACTTCTTCACTGGAGTCGTCTATTGGCTTGAATGCGATCGCCCAATTTGCCTCCACTTATCCAATCAACCTGCCACAAGGCCTGGGAACGGGTACGATTTACACCAATAACTTCCCTTCGCCTTTAGAAGTTAAAAATGCCTCTTTGTCTTATAATCCGCTTTTGGAGTGGGATTTGAGGCATTTGTTCCCGCGTGAAAGTCTTTACCTAGATGAATAACTAAATATTTTAGCCAAATTTCTTGCATCGAATCTCTCGAAAGCTTTATTTCGCTAAAAATATTAGTTATGGAAGCGAAGCTAAAACTGTCCAGCAAGAAATTGAATTCGGGAAAATTTCAGGTGAATTTCTCAACGGAAGGAAGCTGCGATAACTTTTATGGCTATCTCTTAGCTGAGCCATTTACACCGGTTCATGAGGTAATTGCGAAGATCAACCGTCACATCGACTCGATGAACAATCGCCCGCAGTATTTGCAACGCAATCTTTTCTCACTGGGCAAGCGACAAATTAATTCTGGTAGAATCCTCATCTTCAAAAAATAGTATGGTAAAGCTCAATGAAAACATGCGCAAACTGCGCAAACAACTCAAGCTGACACAAGACCAGTTTGCTGCTAAACTAGATATCAAGCGATCTCTGCTCGGTGCCTATGAAGAAGGCCGGGCCGAGCCGAAACTCGAGTTGCTTCAAAAGATAGCAGCCGTTTTCAATGTTTCAGTGGATGACCTGATTGGTAAGGATTTGGAAGAAGGTGCTCCCGCCTCAACGATGTCACTCGCTAAAGGTAAAGAAGTGTTGGTGGTCACCTCCGACTTGAATGGCAAGGATAACATTGAATTGGTGCCGTTGAAAGCCGCTGCCGGCTATTTGAATGGCTATGCCGATACCGAGTTTGTGAAGGAGTTGCCAAAGTTTCAATTGCCCATTTTAAAGCAGGGAACCTATCGCGCGTTTGAAATAAGTGGCGATTCGATGCTACCCATTTTGCCGGGCACCATTGTGATTGGTGAATACGTGGAAGACATTCGAAAGATAAAAAGTGGGAAGACCTACATCGTTATTTCTCAACGCGAGGGAGTCGTTTATAAAAGAGTGTTCAATTACCTGGAAGAAAGTGGGAAGCTGTTTTTAGTTTCTGATAACCGCCATTATTCCCCGTATCAATTGGATGGAAATGAAGTGATGGAAGTGTGGGCAGCTAAAGCATATATCAGTGTGCAGTTCCCGGACATTGACTCAAAAAATGATGTTTCCATTGAAGAGTTGGCCAGTGTTGTGTTGGATTTACAAAAGGAGCTTTTTCAGTTGAAGACTGAAAAAGAGAAAGATAAATAACTTAGCGGTTGCCAAAACCTGTTTTCCGATGGCCTTTGAATTTCATGGGCCACGGGAGCAGTGAGGGTTTATTCGAGTGACAGGATCGTTTTCTTACGATCTATTTTTTGCGTGGCAGTTTCTACAAATCTCTTTACCCATCGAATCGATTTAGGGATTTCATATTTGCTTAAAGACGATTCAATTTGATGGGTTATGCTATTTTGAGTTTCTACCGATAGTTCGCCTTCCACAATCAAATGGACCGATGTTCCCAATCGCTCATCGGGCAGACCGGCAATAAAAAACCGATTTGTTAACCCCAACGATTCAAAAATTAATACCATCTTCTTTTCAATTTCTTCGGGGTGTAATTTAATACCTCCGCTATTGATGACATGATCCCAGCGACCTAACCATTTAAACGAATATTCATTCCGCAATTCAACTACATCGTTGGTTATGATTTCGGTTTCTAAGAAAGGAACTTGAATACACAAACATTCGCGATCATCCAAACGAATTTGAATGTTGGGTAAAGTTTGAAAGTAATTGCTTCTTTCATTTCCATTAACCTTCCGCAAAGCGATGTGCGAAAGTGTTTCCGTCATTCCATAGGTTTCATAGAATTGACATCGATAGGCTTGTAATTCTTTTTCTATTTTTTGAGAAAGAGGCGCGCCCCCGATCAGAATGTTGCTGATGGAATTAAAGAAGCTTTTTTCATCGGATTGAAGAATACTTTGAACTTGATAGGGGACCAGTGCTACAAAATCAATCGATGAGTGGATGGGTAAATTAGCAAAGGGATTAGCACTCGGTTCGGACAACAAAATATTCATCCCGAGTTCCATACTTCTAACTAACATCATCCTTCCGGCAATGTAATTCGAGTCGAGGCATACCAGTGAAGTTTGCCCGGACTTGAGTCCGATCGTACGGGCAGTGGCCAAAGCGCTTTCCTTCATTTGATCACGCGTTGCCTGAATGACCTTGGGTGTTCCGGTTGAGCCTGAAGTGGTGAGTGAAAAGGTTGTTTGTCCTTGCAACCACATTCTACAAAATTGAAAGACTCTGCCTTCAAACGAGTTATCATTCTCTTCTGGTAATTCGGCTGAAGAGTAGATTCGGCCTTTGCTCTGAATGGTGAAGTCGTTCATAGCAATTGCGATTTTATTGCTGTGATTTCTTCCTCTACCTGGATCGTGTGGCGAATGCTTTCGAGTCGCTCCAACGTTTTTTGCAAAAAGGTTTGATGTGCAGACGAAGTTGGTTGAAAAGGTTTGTGTTGCAAGGCCTGACGAATGGTATTCCATTCCACCAACAAATTTTTAGTAGCTCTATCAAAATATTGATCGCCAAACTTATCAATGATATATGATTCAGCTTCTTCAGTGGGATGAATCCGATCCGATTTATAAAACCGGTAATCGCGTAAGTCGTCCATCATGATTTCATAAGCCGGAAAATAATCGATACCCGATTTTTGTAATTCATGAGCACACAATCGCAAGATCGATTTACTGACGGAGTTAAGTTGTAGTGTGTCTTTTGTGTGGCGCACGGGACTAACCGTGGTGATGATTCGAATCTCCGGATTTAGTTTTCTTAACAAATCGAAAGTTTCATTTGCTGAATGCAGAATCAGCTCTGCACTTAACAGCTCTTTCGTGAAAAGTGCCGAGGGCATCTTATGGCAATTGGCTACTATCTCATGGTTATCATTCCTACGGTAGACAAAAGCTGTTCCATATGTCAGGATCACCACCCGACAACTTTTTATATAATCATG
>JABFSO010000369.1 GCA_013140555.1 Cyclobacteriaceae bacterium
CACTTATTCAGTGCCATCAAAATGTATTTTTGATTCATGCCCCACACATCAGGAAGATGAGTAATGAAAGAACCATCAATCATGTACCACAACTCTTTGTCGTTTTGTAGTTTTTGATCAACTACTGAATACAACACCGCACCGCTTTCGGCAACCGTAAAGCTTCCAAACTCCGTAAAGATATTGGGCACCGGCACGTTATTTTTTTCGCAAATCCATTTGATGTTCTCCACGATCTGCTCGATCATGTATTTGTAATCGTATTGAAATGTCAACGAAGTTTTAACTGGAAATCCTCCACCGATGTCAATCGAGTCAAGCGAGTCGCAGATTTTTTTCATTTCACAATACTTGAAAATGAATCGGCTTAGTTCACTCCAGTAGTAGGCGGTATCTTTAATGCCGGTGTTGATGAAGAAGTGCAGCAACTTCAACTTCGCTTTGCTACTCGTGGCAATCTTCTCTTTATAAAGCGTGTTGATATCGCCATAGCGAATGCCTAACCGCGAAGTGTAAAATTCAAATTTAGGTTCTTCATCGGCAGCTACGCGAATCCCAACATTGTAAGGACCTTTTACATTTTTCTCGTACGTGTCGATTTCATTGAGATTGTCGAGGATGGGCATACAATTGAACCCATCGTTTAACAATTCAGTAATGTAATCGCGGTACTTGGGCATCTTAAAGCCATTGCAAAGAATATATGTGTCTTTGGTGATTTTACCACGGCCATACAAAGTGCGAACAATAGGAATATCAAATGCCGAAGATGTTTCAATATGAATGTCATTCTTCAACGCCTCTTCCAGAATAAAATCATAGTGAGAAGATTTAGTGCAATAGCAGTAAGTGTATTTGCCATTGTACTTAAAACGCTCCATGGCATTGTTAAACGCAGCCTTGGCATAGCGAATATTTTCACTGATTTTAGGTAAATAGGTAATCTTGAGCGGAGTGCCATATTGCTTAATGATGTCCATCAAAGGCACATCATTAAAAAGTAGTTCATGGCTTCGAACTTTAAATTCTTTTTGAGGGAATTCGAACGTCTGTTCAATCAATTCACGGTAGCTCTTCATTTCGTTAGTGGTTGTTCGGTGTTGGCTGATGGAGTCGAACAACGCGTTAACGGTCTACCAGCAACCAAAAATAAGGTGCAATATTGACATAATTTTGCCATCTTTGCAATAATTCAGACCGTATGGTTAACTACAGTTTCTTAGTTTTTTCAATTGCGCACGCACTCCCCGATTTCTGACGGGATCAAGCTAAGAAATTTTCTATTTTTTGTTGTTAGTTAATCAATTACCATATAAATCATAATTTTTGTGAAGGCGAAGGAAATAAAGATCATTGAAGTGAAGTCCGAAATCGGTGCCGGAACACGTGGAGCCAGTTTAGGGGTGGAAGCTATGAAGATAGCGAGCCTTGATCTGAAGTCGGATTTGTTCAGAAAATACGATTCGGTAGAAGTTGAGAACGTAAACGAATTGCTTTTTGACGGGGCTGAGCACGCTTACGCAAAATTTATCGATGGTGTGCTGATTATGGAAGAGCGCGTATGCTTGGAAGTGTACGAACAGCTCTTTGATGATTACTTTCCGTTGATCATGGCTGGCGATCACTCAACCGCCTACGGAACGATTGCCGGAATTAAAAAGGCGTATCCAAAGAAAAAGTTGGGCGTAGTTTGGATTGATGCGCATGCGGACATCCATTCACCATTTACCACGCCTTCTGGAAATATGCATGGCATGCCTTTGGCGATGGCTTTGGATTACGACAATCTGGAATGTAAAGTCAACGACCCGCGAGGTGAGACGCTCGACTATTGGGAGCAGATAAAAAATGTAGGTGTACAAGGTGCAAAAATCAATGCCGAGGATTTGGTGTATGTAGCTGTGCGCGATCTGGAAAAACCTGAAAACTATCTGATCAATAAGAACAATATCAATTTTGTTGAAGTAGAAGAAATCAAAAAAAATGGTGCCGATAAAATGGCGCAGCGTGTACTGCAAATGCTCGACCACTGCGATCTGATTTATGTTTCGTTTGATGTGGATAGCATTGACAGTCGCTTTTCAACTGGCACCGGCACGCCTGTACCCAACGGTTTGACGGTAGAGGAAGTCAAGTTGTTGAATGTGGAGTTGTGCAAGGATCCGCGCGTATGTGCATGGGAGATTGTGGAAGTGAACCCTACGTTGGATACCGAAAACCGAATGGCCGAAAGCGCATTTGAGATTATGGAGGCCGCAGCTAAATCTATTGAGAGCAGACCGGTGCTGGCAGAGTAAGCTTTTAATTGCCTAACCTCTTTTTTTATTTATCGTACAAGGAAAGAAAAACTTCGTGCGATGAAAAAAATCGATATCCTCAACTTCATTACCAATTTTCGCAAGGCGCCTAATGATATCAAAACCTTTTCTGAAATCAAGGGGCATATCGGAGCTGCCGATGAAGCGGCTCTACTTCGCTTACTAGAGGAGATGAAGCAATTGCGCACCCTCCGGGAAGTGGAGAAGAATGGAGAGAAGGCATATCAGGTGGCTGCGAAGTAAAAGTTTCAAATGATTCCTTCGAGGTTTCTTTTTTTTCGGATACTAGCCTCGGAGGAATTTAAAC
>JABFSO010000297.1 GCA_013140555.1 Cyclobacteriaceae bacterium
GTCTCTTTTCGCATTGGCTTTTGTCATTGGCGCTGCTTTTTTAATCTACTATCAGCAATACCTACTCAGTTCATTCCTGCTCGTGGCCGGGATTATTTCGTTGGTACCCATTGTCTTCAATTACCTGGGCTATTATTCGGTCAGCCGACTGGTGTTGTGTGCCGTTTTTGTGTGCGCGGTTCTAGGCATATCCATCTTAGGTAAAACCTTGCTAGGCAAGCACATCACACCCTCCAACTTCTTTGACATCCGTTTCTTTCTGGTGGCCTCGGTAATTATTCCGATTACTACCTTTCGCATGGCGGAAAAGAGACTCTTGCTAACCGGAATATCATTTTCATTTTTGGGATTATGTTTGTTTGATCCGCTCCATAATTTTCTTCATATAGGATACTACGATTTGGTACCGGCTACCCGCGATTACTACTTTATCGCTAATTTCTATCCGCTGATGGCCTACTCTTTTATCGTCACCGGATTTATCTTTATAAAGAATCAACAGGAAAAAACAGAGCAACAAAATGAAGCCTTGATTGTACAACTTAGTGATACCAATCTCGTGCTTCATGAGCAACATCAGGAGATTGAATCTCAAAACAACGAGATCCAAACACAAACCGAAGAGCTTATTACCAATCAGGAACAATTGGTAGAAGCCATGAAGATCATTGAGGTTCAAAAGACCCAATTGCACGGATTGAATCAGGATTTGGAAAGCGAGTTGACCAACAAAAACGAGCAACTGCTGGTCGCGAATCAGGAGCTGACCAAATACAACAACGAGCTGCGGCAGTTTTCATACACCATCTCGCACAACCTGCGCGGCCCTATTGCGCGCCTGCTCGGCCTCACCGACCTGATGACCAAAGAAGAACAACATCTCTCTCCCACCCAACTGCAGTTGGTCAATATGATCCGCCAATCCGCTATGGAGTTTGATGGCATCATCAAAGACCTCAACAAGATCATTGACATTCGTAACGAGATTTACAAGATACGCGAGAAGGTCTACTTTCAGGATGAGTGGGACATTGTGAAAACATCGCTGCTCAGCTTTGTTAATCCGGAAATGAAAATTCAATCGGACTTTCAACAGGCTCCGATCATCTACACGGTCAAACCCATCGTGCAAAGTGTATTGTATAACCTCGCCAGCAATGCCATGAAGTATCGATCGCCCGAGCGTGCCCTTCGCCTCTCGGTGACGACTTCCATTGTAAACGAGGAGATTATCTTGCAAGTATCGGACAACGGGTTGGGCATCAACCTCCATTTGTTTGAAAACGATCTATTCAAATTATACAGACGTTTTCACACACACACGGAAGGCAAAGGTATGGGACTTTACTTGGTGAAGTCGCAGATCGAAGCCATTGGTGGATCGATTCGTGTGGAAAGCGAACTGGACAAAGGCACTACCTTTTATGTACACATGCCGATGCCATCTGCCATCGAGGAGCAGTTGGTTTTTGATACGGAATACGGATCGATTTTCTACAATGCTAAACTCAATTGTGCGGGCATTGTATGGAAGAAACAAATCACCAGCGAAGAATACCGCACGCTGTTTACCAAATGCCTGAACATGGTGAAGATGTATCACACGCCTTATTGGGTGTCGGACATTCGCCATCAGGGTACTGTTTCTGCTGACGATCAGCGATGGATGCTGCAAACGATCTACCCGGAAGCCAACCGAAACGGGTTGGTGCAAACCGCTCTCATCTACAATCCACAAAGTCACGCTGCTGATTATCCGGAACGCATTCTAGCGGCTGCTGAAAGTTTAGGTATTACCATTCAGTTTTTTGACAACCGAAAAAGTGCCGATGAGTGGATTCAACTGTCATTTGAAAATTCTGCTTTACGCTGATGGAAAGACTACTCGAACTGGATCGTGAATTGTTTTTATTTCTGAATGGACTGCATTCTCCGTTCATGGATCCTATTATGTATTTCCTGACGGATGGCAGAGCGTGGTTGCCGTTGTATCTCTTTACAGGATATCTGGTTTACAAACAATACAAAAAAGAATCGCTGTGGATTGTAGCAGGGATCATTTTGTCAATTGTGATTACCGATCAGATCACGACTACGTTCATGAAGCCGTTCTTCGCGCGGCTGCGACCTTCGCATGAACCTTCATTGGTGGGATTAGTCCATCATGTGAACAACTACTTGGGCGGTTTGTATGGCTTCGCCTCGAGCCATGCGGCTAATACATTCGGAGTGACGATGTTCTTATGGTTGATTCTGAGGCAACATTACCGCTGGGCTGTGTTGCTGTTTATCTGGCCTGCAGTGATGAGCTATTCGCGCATTTATTTAGGTGTACACTATCCCGGAGACATTTTAGTAGGAACATTGATTGGTCTGCTGACGGGTTGGTTGGTGTTTCGGTTATACCTTCGATTGCGAAGGCGTCAAGATACTTCTAAGGTGTCAGACGCCTAACAACTGAAAGGCATTTCTTAAAATCCTTTTTGATACCTCATCCTGCCTTACAAGAGAAAGTATTATCGGAATTTTAAGAAATGCCTTTTCTGGCTTCGTCTTAGACGTCACGACACCTGTAATGTGTCAGACGCCTAAATACTTTACTTAAACAATCCTCCCAACATGCCTCCAATGTTTCCTAAAGGATTGTTGTTGCCGCCTCCGGTCATTTGTCCTAAGATGCTTCCTACATCCAGGCCGCTATTGCCGGTAGTGGATTTCAAAATGCCACCTAAGTCGAAGCTGCTGTCGTTAGGGTCGTTGGTTTTGGAGATGAGTTGATTCATTACCGTTGGTAACAAAGAAGATGCAATGCCTTGTGCTACCTGTGGCGATACACCAAACTTCGAGGCGAAGTTGCCGGCAACGGAAGAAATGATATTCGCTACCATTGGGTTATTCGCAAGGGAGCTGCCGCCTCCGTTTTGAAACATCGATACCATCTGTTGCAGGTTGCCACCGGAAGCCTGACTTTGCAAGCCTCCGAAGATTTGCGAAGCCACATCTTGAATGGCTGCGCTGTTGTGTTGATTGGGAATAGCAGGGTTGTTGATGATTGCATCGCCTGCATTCTCTTCTACTAACTTCATTAATTGATCTAACATGGGGTTTTATTTAGGTTTTGTTTTTTTGTTCTTACCAGTTGAAAGGCATTTCTTAAAATCCTTTTTGATACCTCATCCTAACCTTACAAGAGAAGGAACTAGAGGAATTTTAAGTAATGCCTTTGTGCTTCGTTACTACATTCACAAATCGCACTATTACTACACTCTGTCATTCCGAGGTACGAGGAATCTTCTCAAAACTACACTTACCAAAGATGCCTCGTGCCTCGGCAGGAGGTTGGTTAAAGGCATTTCTTAAAATCCTTTTTGATACCTCATCCTAACCTTACAAGAGAAGGAATTAGCAGAATTTTAAGAATTGCCTTTGTGTGCTGTCGTGACAACATTCACAACTCGCACTATTACTACACTCTGTCATTCCGAGGTACGAGGAATCTTCTCAAAACTACACTTACCAAAGATACCTCGTGCCTCGGCAGGACAAGGGTGATGGAATCAAGCGCCCACCAACCGCTTCACATACTTGCCAATAATATCAAACTCCATGTTCACGGCATCGCCAGCCTTCAATTGGTGGAAATTGGTGTGTTCGTACGTGTATGGAATTATCGCCACCCGAAAGCCATTCACCTTCGAGTTGAAGCACGTCAGGCTCACGCCATTCACCGCGATGGATCCTTTCTCCACCGTCACGTTTCCGATGGCTGCATCGTATTCAAAGTCAAACAGCCAACTGCCGTTCTCTTCTTTGATCATCGTGCATACTCCCGTCTGGTCTACATGCCCCTGCACAATATGTCCGTCAAACCGGCCATTCGCCACCATGCAACGCTCGATGTTCACACGTGTGCCCACCTTCCAATCCCGTAAGGTAGACTTCGATAATGTTTCGTCTATCGCCACCACGCTGTGTTGCCCCGCGCCTACGCGCTCTACCGTAAGGCACACTCCGTTGTGCGACACGCTTTGGTCGACCTTCAACTCGTTGCTGATCGCGCAAGCTATGTTAAACCGCGTGTTCGTTCCCTCCTGCTGCAAGGACACTACCTCGCCCATCGCCTCAATGATTCCTGTAAACATGTTTACGTCTATGGTCTACTTCTATTGTTACTTCTTTAACTTACTCACGGCCTCTACCTGATCGGGGCGCAGTGTTGGATATTTGATGTTCAACTGCTCCAGATACGTTTTATACTTTACCGGATCATAATAGAATGGTTGCAGCTTGGGTGCAAACTCCTGCATGATCTTCGTGTTCAGCTGAATAGCCGGATTGTCCTTCTCGCCTACCAGCGGAGTGTATTGTTGATCTTTTGTCTGCTCGTTTTTGTAGTAGTCCCACGCCTTCTTCAGCAACTCCGGCTTGGTGAACAAATCCACCAGCGTCATCGCTTCGGCTTTGGCGCCATACACAATGCCTTTGTGCGCAATGGGTGTGGCCATGGTAATTGCGTTGGACCAATGGTGACCCGGCAGCCCCGGAATATTCGAAGGATAATTCAACACGATCGTAGGCACCGTCCACGATACATCCGCAATGTCATCCGAGCCACCGCCCATCGACATCATCTGGCGACCCATTACATTCACCATCCCTACCGAACTGGGCAAACCCATCGTGTCTAGCTTTACGGCTAGTCCTTCTGTCTTTGGTGATTTCATTTCCAACTGGGTTGCCTTTGCCAATAATTGATCTTCGGGTGACCATGTAGGCAAGCCCACTTTCTTAATGTTGCTGTACGCTACTTCCGCCATCGGCTTGTTGAAGTGACCCGGCCATGCCGAACCTAAAATCTCATAGGTAAACTTCGTATCCGTCATCAGAGCCGCGCCTTCCGCAGTCTTCAACCCTTTGTCGAACAACGCTTTGATGGCAGGGTATGTGCGCTCGCGGAAGTAATACCACACCGATGCTTTCGAAGGCACCACATTGGGTTGGTCGCCTCCATCGGGAATCACATAGTGAGAGCGGTGTGTTAACTCTAAGTGTTCGCGTCTGTAGTTCCAACCGATGTTCATCAACTCTACGGCATCCAGCGCACTGCGTCCCCGCCAAGGGGCACCGGCAGCGTGCGCAGCCTGACCTTCGAAGTTAAACTTCACCGACACTAATCCATTGTATCCATTGTCGCCATACGCCACTTTCAGGTTGTCGCCTACGTGCGTAAAGATGCAAGCGTCCACGTCTTTGAAGTAGCCGGCACGCACATAATACGCCTTCGTGCCCACCAACTCTTCGGCAATGCCGGGCCAAAGTAACAAGGTGCCGGACATCTTTTCGCGTTCCATAATCTTCTTGAGCGCCAGTGCGGAAATGATGTTCAGCGCCTGACCGGAGTTATGGCCTTCGCCATGGCCGGGAGCCCCTTCCACAATCGGGTCGTGGTAGGCCACACCCGGCTTCTGCGATGCTTTCGGAATACAGTCCACGTCCGAGCCGAGCGCAATCACGGGCTTGCCGTTGCCCCACTTGGCGATCCACGCGGTGGGCACACCTGCAATGCCTTTCTCTACGGTGAAGCCGTTCTTCTCGAGCAAGGTGGTGAGGTAGTTGAATGTTTCTTTCTCTTGGAAGCCCAGTTCGGCAAAGCTGAAGAGCATGTCGTTGATTTGCTGGCCGAGGGCGGCATTCTTTTCCACTTCGGCAGCGACTTCTGCTTTTAGTTTATCGATTTTGGCGGGCGACAGCTGCGCCTGGCAGAGTGTGATGCTCGCGAGCCACAAGAGAACAATTTTTATCTTCATGATGATACAGGTTAAGGGTAATGCAATGTAAGGAAAAGTTGAAAGTGGGAAGTTAAAAGTTGAAAGTTATGGGCGGTCAGGGACTTGGGACTTGGAGATTAGGACTTGGGACTTGGGACTTGGGGATTAGGGCTTGGCAGTTGGAGCTTTTTGGCAGAGTTCGTTGAACAGACCCACTTGCCTGCTTTCTGATGACTTGCACCCGCACCCCTCCTGGGGGTATTTTCTCGCGACCACCCCGCCCTTCGGGCACTCCTACTGGCCAGGAGGGGAATTGGTTAAGTTTACCCGCAATGTTCTCCCTCTAACAAGGGTGGCTGGAGGCTGAGGGGGGGGTGTTATCACACGAGATATTTCTAAACTCACTCTTAATTCAAATGTCCAACATCTTTTTCTTTTGGGAAATCAATTCCCCTAGTTCACTGTCATCATACCACAATAAATTTATGGCTGAATTCCAAAATATAAAATATCCTTCGATGTCCTTTACCCGTATTGTGTAAATAGGTGGGCTTGAAAATACAAATCTATTAACTGACTCAACGTTTTGCCAAGTCGTCTCAATTGTTTCTTTGTCTTTTATAATTTTCACTTTTTGCATACCAAGTTCTACGACAACGAATTTGTTTCTAAAGTAGAGAAAAGCCATAAGATGAATAAGTCCAATAGCTCCGCGTGCCAAAATCTCGTCTGTATTCCAGTTGCCAGTCAGTAGCCCGTTAACAGTGTCAAATGCGCTGCCACCAATCCATGAGATTGCTCCCACAAGGAATCCATATTGTCCAATGTACTTAAGAATCGTGCTACTTTTGATCATCTAAATTTATTGTTACATTATTCGTCATTGCCCCGAAGCCAATAAATATCATATAACCTTTGTCTATTTGCTATTGCTGCCGATAGCCTTCTATTGCAGACCGGCTACGTCCACCAGCTTTTCAATTAAGGCGTTTGTCTTGCCCGAAATTTGTGCTTTGGTTCGCCAATGATAGATGTTCGTTTGTCCTTGGCGAATTACTCTTAACTCGAAGTCGACACCATCCAAAATTATTGCTTTCAATTCTTTGACTCCTAAGTCGGCATGAATGAGATCGCGAATTGTAAACAAGTCTTGATCCAATATTTTTATCTTTTTCTCATCAATTTTTACATTGTCTAGGTTGTAGATACCCAACGCATAGCTATCCCCTAAGTCCTGATTCCATTGTCTAACTAGCAAAAACGGATTTGAGTTGTCGACTAGCTGAATGGAGAAATGACCTGTGCCTAAAGATGGGAATGCCGAAAATACGACACAACTGTCCATTGAAAATGGTTTTGAGAGTTCATTGCGAATGTGCTCTGCAAATTCAATATGGTTATTTGTTAATCGTGTCATCATTTTCATTGGCTGTTGGTCAATATCTGGCTAAATGCAGTGGCGGGTTTAGGAGGGCTTGGCAATGCACCGAAGCGAAATGCCAATACCGACCAAGTTGTAACTGTCCACCTGGACCAAAAGTTGTGCAGAGATAAAAAGTTAGCTTCTACACGCGCCCCGCCATTGCATTTAGCTTTTGTAGGCGGTAGTTGCATTTGTCCACTTTTTTTGTTTTGAAGTACCAGTCGTCTCTTCTTTGTCTTTGTCGTTTTTTTTTCGGGTTGTCGGCTGTTGAAGGTCTGGGGTCAATCATTATTTCCAGTTTGTGAATGTCATAACTAATCTCGTCTTTCCCTCTTAACGTGTCAGTTAGATTTTTATACCGTAAAATGAATACGTTATCCCCTTTTAGTTCCTTTTTTAGAAATGAATAACACTTTCTTTTGTCACTCTTCAAACTGTGAACCTTCAAGATAATTTGCTTGTCATAGGTCAATGTGACATCCTCTATCTCGTAGTCCAAGTAATTTTTGATTGATATATAAACTTTGCCCGAAGTTGAGTCCTGTCGGGCACTGTACTCTTTTCCAATAACCAATTGTCCACCTTGTCCAAATACAGGAAACAAAGTCGTCATTAATAATATTGTCAGTCGAATCTTCATTAATTCAATTACCGCCAGTCTCGCTACTATTGCCTATAGCCATTCTAGTACTTGCTATAGCAAAGCCAAGGTACTAAATTAATCATTTTAGTAATTGTAGGGTTGTTACTTTGAAGAGAGCTAAAAAGTAGAGAGGCTGTAATGAGGTTGGCACAGGGCGAACAGCTGAGCAAGAATTCTAAATACGGAAGCGAGAGTACTACTCGCAGAAGCGTCATTACTTCTCATGGTCGCGAAATTTTAATCACCAAAGATAAAATCAAAATCACAGAAACAAGACTACTAAACGCGGAGGCTAAAAATTCTACTCACAGAAGCTCTATTTCTAACGCAGGTCATTAAATTAGCTAGCATCTCAGGTGTCGGTTTAGTTTTTTAATCTTTCAAAGATTAGGGTAGAAAATTTTTTAACTGCAGTTCTTATACACTCTTCATCGACCATAAAATTTGGTGCATGAATCATGGCAATCATTCCTTTCTCAAAATTAGAGCCTCCAAGAAAGAAATATACACCTGGTATTTGTTGTTGAAAATAGGAGAAATCATCATTCGAAAAGGGCACCTGCCCATAGTCTACAGTAACAGTTCCTTGGCCATAAACATTATTCAATGTGTTTATTGCTAAAGTCGTGAGTTTGGGATCGTTATCAATGGTCGGGTTTTCTTTAAAAAATGACACTGAAAGTAATTGTGCGGACAAGCCCTGACTTTCAATTACCTTTTTTATTGCAGGAATGATATTTGCTAATTTATTCTTATCAGTTTCGTACACATCTACTTCTAAAACAGTTGTATCATTTTTTGTATAATTCAAAAAATTTTGATCTACGATAAAGTAATCTTTAAATATAGTATTGGGGCTGGCGAGCCCATCATTTGGGTGAATTGCATTTTGAGGCTACCAAGGTTTACTATTATTGATAGTTCTGGTCATTGAACTCCCTATTTTTGAATTGAGTTCAG
>JABFSO010000438.1 GCA_013140555.1 Cyclobacteriaceae bacterium
ACATACACGTTCATCCCTTCAAGGGGAGGCACTCCGGAATCACCAAATTTAAAGGTGCATACTTCGCTGTAGCCTTTGTTCTTAAACTGATCTCTTCCTTCGGTATCAATCGCGCGCACGCGAAATGCATATTCTTGTCCAGGGATAAGCGGTGGCTCGAGCAAGCCATAGATCAAACTGGTTTGTTGGGTGGTAGTTTGAAAGAGCGGGTAACCTACATTGATCGCATCATTCGGGTTACGGCCGGGCGGACGAATTTCTACCAATGTAAATTCATACTCCGTAGTAAATGCCGAGTTGGGTGAGTTGGCATTCAACGGCAGCCACTGAAACAAAATGTTTTGTGGATCGCGAACGGGAAGTGTTGCTCCACATAATGGCGTATTGATACGAGGTGGATCATTCAACATGAACCAGGCTTGCGCACAGGCTTCTTGTGAGAGAATCACTTCTTTGCGTTTGTAATCGTGTACTCGAAAACAGAATCGATAAAATCCTTCGGGAAGCGCAGCTCGCTGTTCGTACTCTTGTCGCGAGATGCCGCTGAAAATTAGATTGCGTGTGTCGAGGTAAGGTGCTAAGTCTTCCGCAGATAAAATAGCGGGTATTCCGCCTTCGATAAAAATCGGTGGTGGCACCATATTTGGATTTGTTTCGATGCGGATGCCAACGCCTTCTAAGACCAACGACAATCGAACTTGATAGCTGGGCTCGTTCAAATCGCGCAGCAGCAGATGCAGTTTCATCTGATCGTTGACGGTGTAATCGGACAGATAAACACTGTACGGTGGTGTGAGTTGCAGCGTGGCGCTGACGGGATAGGTTTGGGCAAACGAAAAATGATGCGAAAACAAAAGCACGACTACGTGCAGCGCAAACGAAAATCTAAAATGTTTTTTGAAACGATGTTGTTGACGCATGTACTCGATCCTAAACCCAAACTAATTTTTAAAAATTGTCTGGGGAGAGACATGCCAACGGTGTGGCTTTGATTCAAAATTAAAAGAAATTCAATGAACACCAAAAGGAGTTATCATTGGGAACAACGCTGTGAAAATGCTTTTAAATAAACCACTGCATTTCGTGCCATGACAAAGCATCTTTCTAACATCATTTTTTACGTGGCACGATTTTGATTAATCGCCATTTATCCACGGGCTGAAGCCCGTGGCTATTTAAACATGCTGCTCTGCGGAGTTTTTCGCTTACAAAATCGTTTTCTCTGTAACTAGCCCCAAATCAATCAAAATAGATAGCAGTTTGTATCTTTTACCTACCAAGTCGATGGATTTAGGTGGTTTCCTTTATGATATTCCTATAAAAAGCTCCAAATTCAGAACCACCCTAGTCTAAAATCATCCAAAAAACTCTGAATTCAGGCCAACTTGAACAAAAATCATCCGAAAAGGTCCGAATTAGGACCATCATAGTCTGAAATCATCCGAAAAGGTCTGAATTACGACCACCCTAGTCTGAAATCATCCGAAAAGGTCTGAATTCAGACATACTTGGTTGTTTTTACGACCTTTTTGATACTCCACAGACTTTGCCTATCGCATGCGAAAGGAATCAGGCTTGCTCCCATCGGTTTCAATTACGCCTAGAATTCAATACTTTGGTGCCCCTTTTCAACAACTTATCAGCGTATGGCCGATACCCCCGATTCGTATAGAATGATCAGTAAACTGCAATTTCACTACTGGTTTAGCGATAAATCGCACTCGATGGACGCGCTCGTACACAACAAATGCGAACGCGAACTGCTGGAATTAACCAAAATCGTGGCCAAAATTTGTGGGGTAGCTATCAAAATGGAGACGGAACCTTCCGGCAAAGGGTGACTGAAAAGCTGGCTGACCGTTTCGGCTAAGTCGCCTAAAAAGACTCCGGCTCTCAAAGTGGCGCTGGTCAATTCTCTCGTAGCCGCCAGCATTGCTACGCCCAATGCCACCTCCGTTCAAGCCATTGTGGATTCATTGGCCAACAAATTATTTGCTGACAAAGAAATGGACGATGCCCAGCGGGCGCAAATTCAACACGAAATCAATCAACTGAAAGAACAGGCATCGGGTTTAGTACCGCTTATCGACCAAAACACGATCATCAAAAAAAGAAGATCCAACTTCTACGACCTGCTCCGCAAGTATCAAAAAGTGAAAAGCATTTCGGTAACGCTAACCGATGATTCCAAAAAGCCCGTGACCGAAGAACAACTCATCGCGCGCGAAGGGTTTACGCAGTATTTGATCACCGCCAACACCAGTGCTACTCAAGTGATCGATCAAGCACAAATCGAAATCATTTCGCCCGTGCTCATGAAAGGCAATCACAAATGGAAAGGCATGTACAATGGCGCGGCCATTTCGTTCGTGATGAAGTCAGAAGATTTTATGGGAATGGTGGAATCCGGTAAAGTAGAATTCAAGAGCGGTTCTATGATCAATTGCACCCTGCAGATTGAAAAGAAAATCAACGGTGCGGGCGTGGAGCGCATCATCGGCTACAACATCTTGGGCGTAGGCAGCTACTCTGAAAACGGAAAGACCATCGAAACGCCCGAAGGCAAACAGAAGCAAAAGCAAAACGTCATCAGCAAACGTCAGTTGGATTTGTTTGGAT
>JABFSO010000203.1 GCA_013140555.1 Cyclobacteriaceae bacterium
CAATGATTATGGGGCATGGGGCCTCACCATTTTTGATATCGATGCGGAAGATTTGTATGTCTATCAACTGAATCCACAAAATCAAAATCAATACAAGTATCAAGGCAAGTGGGAAGACATGTGCGTGATTAAAGATACGATTCGAGTAAAAGATGGCTCGCCTGCTTATGTGGAACATCGCTACACACGGCATGGTCCGGTGACGTATTTCGACAAAGAAAACAATACAGCTTATGCGATGCGCTGTGGTTGGATGGAGATAGGCAGCGCACCGTATCTTTCTAGTTTGCGAATGGATCAGGCCACTACATGGCAGGAGTTTAGAAAAGCGTGTTCGTATAATCATATTCCCGGAGAGAATATGATCTGGGCTGACAAAAAGGGAAACATAGGATGGCAGGCTGCCGGTGTAGCGCCCATTCGAAAAAATTGGAATGGTTTGCTTCCCGTGCCGGGCGATGGTCGCTATGAATGGAGTGGGTATTTGCCCATCCAATCATTGCCTTCGGTATACAATCCATCAAAGGGTTTTTGGGCTACTGCTAATGAAAACCTGATTCCCAACAATTACCCACATCGTAACGCGGTGGGATGGACTTGGGCTGATCCATATCGTGGTGATCGCATTCGCGAAGTGCTGGGCTCCGGCCAAAAGTTTGAGTTGAAAGACATGATGCAACTGCAATTTGATTATGTGTCTATCCCGGCTCGTACACTCGTGCCAATGCTCAAAAATCTTTCTGCTACATCGCTAAAAGCAGAACAAGCGCGGCAACTTTTGATGAAATGGAATTTTGAAATGGCCACTACCTCCATCGAGGGGGGAATTTATGCAGCTTGGGAGAAACGGATTACGGAAGATATTCTTTTGTTAGCCGTTCCTGGGCAAATGAAAAGTTCAGTGAAGTATATTCCGCTGGCGCGAATGGTGGAGTGGATTCAACAAGCGAGTCCTATTTTTGGCAGTGAGGGCTCTGCAGCAAGAGATCAATTTTTAATTACAACGTTGGAGAAAGCCGTTCAGGATTTGAATGTGAAGTTGGGTGATGACATGACCCAATGGAACTACGGACAATCCGCTTATCACCACGTGCTGATCAAACATCCGCTGAGCAATGCAGTGAATGCAGAACTACGAAAAAAACTCGAAGTGGGACCTCTGTCTCGCGGAGGAAATGGAGCAACACCGGGTATGACCACCAACAGCGACAATCAGACATCGGGTGCTAGTTTTCGCATAGCCGTTGATTTGGCTGATTGGGATCAAACCATGTTTACGAATACGCCAGGCCAAAGTGGTGATGTAAATAGCCCATTCTACAAAAATCTATTTGAACGCTGGGCTACCGATCAGCATTTTCCGGTTTACTTTTCGCGCAGCAAAATCGAAAAGGCGATGAAAGAAAAATGGATTTTAAAACCCGCTCGTTAAATCTTTAAACAACTCGGGCGCGTACCATACCACCGCTCCGTAGCCGGCAAAACGGATTACGCGCGTAATGCAAATCAGCAGGAAGTATTTGAAATTTAAATTCACTGAGCCGGCCAACATACAAGTAGCGGAGAACGGCACCGGTGTAACCGCACCCACAAAAACGAGGTAGCCGCCATAGGTTTTTAGTTTGCCTTCGTATTGTTTCAGATATTTTTCACGAATGCGCTCCTGATAAAACTTTGTTTTCGAAAATACTTTGCCAATGTAGTATCCTAAAATACCGGCAGCGTACGAAATCAACGTGAGGATGGTGAGGTTGATGATAAAGCCACTCAAGTCGATGTTATCCAAAATCCAAATCATCATAAAGATTTCGGGAGGCAAAATGCCAAACACAATTTCTGATAAGGTATAGATGCCATACAAAAT
Source organism: Cyclobacteriaceae bacterium (assembly GCA_013140555.1). Classification (GTDB taxonomy): domain Bacteria; phylum Bacteroidota; class Bacteroidia; order Cytophagales; family Cyclobacteriaceae; genus ELB16-189. The sequence goes on from JABFSO010000203.1 coordinate 1,865, forward strand.
GCCCGGATTGGCTCGGATGGTCACAATATGTTCTTTGAAGTTTTGCTGGATGTAGCTTTCCATCAAAACGAATATGACAATGATTACGGCAAACCAAGCCAACCCCTTGAATAAATTGCGGAAGAGAAAACTCGACCGTGTTTCTTCTTTTTCTTCAGTCTGCTTCATGCTAGTTTAAAATTGGATGCCGTTTGAATGGCTTTGTCTCATCAAATAATTTACGATAAGTGATATGTGTTTTTGAAACGAAGCCGCCCACTTGCTCAACCACATTAATCATTTTCGGATTGAAATCGCCAATCCAGTTCATCTCATAATCGACATAGCGCTTATAGATTTCTTGCCATAACACCCGAGCTGCCGAGATCATGGCACCATCGGCTCCTTTGCCTTGATGCTCGGGCACCACTCCAAACAAAATGCCAAATGCTTTGGTATTGAGTTTGCGCCACTGAAACCATAAGAAAACTAATTTTCCGTACCAGTTTAAATTTCCATTCACATGCTTAAAGATCTGATTGATCTCCGGCAGGGATAAGAAAAATGAAATCGGTTCGCCTTTATAAAATCCAAAGAAGAGTAATTTTTCATCCAAGATGGGCTTCATTTGCTTCACAATCAGTGCGGCTTGTTGTGAAGTGATCTCCGGATTTTCTGCTCGATTGGCCCAAGCTTTATTATAAACAGTGCGTAGGTATTCGCCCAGATTTTTGACTTCGTCTTTCCGCAGATGCCTGAACTCATATCC
>JABFSO010000178.1 GCA_013140555.1 Cyclobacteriaceae bacterium
CCTATCCACAATACCTTTTTCATAATTTGATTGGTCAATGTTTTTAATGTTTTAGTGGGACTTCGCATTGTTGTCCGTCCCAATTATTTGTTCAAAATCTTAATTGATCGTGTCATCATAAAATCGTTGCAATCGCTTGCGCAGCGCCAGAATGGCGTACCGCTTTCGCGAAAGCAAGGTGTTAATCGATACTCCGGTTGCTTCCGAAATCTCACGAAACCCTTTTTCTTCAATTTCATTTTGAATAAATATCTCACGCTGGTCTGCCGGCAATTCGGCCAGCGCTTCGGTGATTTCATCCCAAATGGCTTCTCGGAGGAGTGTCGCTTCCGGAGTGTTATCGAGATCGGGAAGGATGTCTTGCAGTGTAAGAGGTGCATCATCGTCCTTGCCAGAAATCAATTCGAAATCCGTTTGCTTCGGGCGCACTGCATCTCTGCGATAGCGATCAATGATTTTATTACGCGCTACGCTATACAGCCATGAAGTGACCCGATCCAGCGACTCAATGGTGTTGAAGCCCGAAACAAATTGAAAGAACACATCCTGAAGGATGTCCTCCGCCTCCTCCACCGATGACACCCTGCTGCGGATAAATCCCAACAGTTTGTCTTTCTCCTTCAGAAATGTGTTTTCTTTAATTTGCTGCATCGCCAAGTCCATTGCCCACGCTCAATTTTCATCATAGACGGTGGGCTTGTGTAAATTATTTTACAAAAGTGAGGAAAAGATTGATGTATAACGAAAACAGGGATTCAGAACGATTTAACAATATATCAATTCGATTTTGTTGATCTATTGGCAATCATAATTGTAGTGGTAGGCGATTTTATTGTAATCATTACTTGTCAATTCACCACTTGCGATTCGTGTTTTCAATGACTCACAATCAGAAAAGTATTCTACTAATTTTTTATCGACTTTTTTTGATTTCCCTAATCGGATAGAATTCACTGCTTCAGCTTTGAACTCAAAAAAAACCACTTCGTTTGTTTTTTTAAAGTAGTAACCCTCTGACTGGGACTTCATAGGCGCTGTACCTGATAATCCACCATAGTTGATTGATTCAGTCAATGCTTTGTAAATTCCAATTCGCTTACCCTCACTGACGACCTCTAAAAAAATCTTGCTATTTGAAACATATTTGTAGACTGAATAGCCATAGCCACGAATTTGCGAAGGCTTGTACTTCTTTTTTGCACCGGCTTTATTGACAAAAACAACCTGGTAAGCAACTTTCTCTTCATTCAGATCTTTCACTAACCCTTCTATTTTCTGCCCACCTTTATCAATTATATATCCATCCCAATAATTTAAACTCTTCTTGTACTTCTCGTAATCTGCTGACTCTTGAGCAAAACCTTGCAAATTGATGGAAATGAGAAACAGTAGGATGGTAAATCGCATATCAATAATTTTTGATTAATTGCTATCTTTCAGAACACCGAAGCTAGTGCCATTTATAAAAGAAAACCAAGTTAACAACTTTTTTTTGTGGGTTTCATTGAATACAAAAAATCAAATTTACATTTTTCAAAAGCAGGCAAGGGTGGAAAACACTTACTTCTCTTCCACGGCTTCGGGCAAGATCATCGAGTATTTAAAAATTGGGTAGACGCACTGCAAGACGAGTACACGTGCTATTCATTTGATCTTTATTTTCATGGCTCCAGCATCTGGCAAAGCAGAGAGGCATTAGAAAAAGAAGATTGGCAAAAGATCCTGCAACAATTCTTACAGCAAGAAGGCATTTCTCAATTTTCGGTAGCCGGATTTAGTATGGGCGGCAAATTTGCCATTGCCACGTATCAGTTGTTTCATCAACAAATAACTGACCTCATTCTTTTAGCACCGGATGGAATCAAAACCAGTTTCTGGTACAGCCTGGCTACTTACCCCATCGCTATACGTGCTTTGTTTAAGAGTATGATCCTCCATCCGAATCGTTTGCATAGCTTCACCATAGTACTTCGTAAACTTCGATTGGTGGATGCGGGATTATTGCGTTTTGCTGAATCACAAATGAATTCGGAAGAAAAAAGGAGACGAGTGTATTATTCTTGGGTATATTTTCGGCACCTCAAGTTTAATCAAAATCACATTGCTGCATTGGTCAATCAAAACAAAGTCAATTTTTGTTTAATCACCGGCAAATATGACAAAGTTGTCTCTACTCAAAACATGGCATCGTTCTTACAAAAAGTTAAGTTCGTGCGAGCCGATGAGATCAACAGTGGGCATCAAGAACTAATTATTCGCGTAGATCCAAAAGTCTATTTATCGAGATAGGCCAACATACAGTCCGTTTTTCTAGCGCACAAACGTACTCTTCTTCGGAAGCTTGGTCTTGTAACCGTCAAACAGGATCATTTCATTTTTGTATTCTCCATCCGGAAAGCGATCTACGTATTTCGCTCGTATCGCTTTCCGATCATCCTTACGGTTGGTAATGTTACATATCCGCCACAAAATATAATAATGCTCCTGGTTGTCCACGTCAAAGTTTTTAGGTGAGTTCAGGAAATAGTAAGCCAACTCAGCCATCTCTTCTTTTTTTATATTATGTAAAAACTCATTTACCATTTTTAGTTCTTCATTATATCCGAT
>JABFSO010000417.1 GCA_013140555.1 Cyclobacteriaceae bacterium
GAATATAATCCGGCAGAATTCCCAAACTGCAAATTCTTGTGCATTAACCTTTCTTCATCGTGGCTTTCCATATAGCCTATTGCTCCGGGCACTGTAAATGACCTATTCACAAAGTATATGCCACTGATGTCGTTCGAACTTCCATAGCCCATGGTATTCTGATTAAATGCATTGTTAAAATTGGACCACAGCATCATTCCCTTACCTTCCGATGATTTATATTCTGCCAATTCTTTCTCTTCATTGTTATCCGCAAAATGTTCTAAAATCACATAAGCATTGGGTGTGTGCGACCAAATTTTATCAGCCATTCTTTTTAAAATAGCGATACGCGATGCATCATAAGCACCCCAAGCACTTACATTACTTGGATTGTTTGTTTGTGTAAATCCTTTGGATAAATCATAGCGATATCCATCAATTTTGAATTCATTGAGCCAATAATGATTAATCGTATCCAAATAAGTTTTCGTGTAAGGGCTTTCATGGTTCATGTCAAAAAAAACATTGAATGGATGTGTTGCATCTACATTAAACCATCGATTATTTGCAGTTGGCTTGAATGTGGTAAAGTTAAAATCCATCATCAAATAGGAATTGGGCAAATCCTGTTGATTCATCACGATATCCAGAATTACTGCAATACCGTTCTGATGGCACTTGTCAATAAATTCTTTCAGCTTATTTTTAGTGCCATAGAATTTATCCGGAGCGAACATAAAATTCGGATTGTATCCCCAACTATCGTTTCCGCTAAATTCGGTTATCGGCATTAACTCAATGGTATTAATGCCAAGGCGTTTGAAGTAGCTGATAGTATCAATTAAGCTTTGATAATTCTTTTTATCAGGTCCAAAGAAATCACGAATGTGAAGTTCATAAATCACAAGCTTTTCTTTGGCCGGCTTTTGATACGATGCGGTCTGCCATTGGTAAGGTTGTTGATTAGTTTGCAGCACTGATACTCGGTTAAAATACCATTTATCGGTAAGTGCCTTTTCTGGAAATGTTTTTAATGAAGGGTACGTTGTTGCAGGAATATACTGATCATCCGGATCTAATATTTTATCGGAATAGGGATCAGCAACCTTAATGGTTTCGTCAATCAAATATTGGAAAGCATATTCTGTTCCGGATGTAAGTCCGGTTATTTCTAACCAAAAATGCTCACCTGATTTTTTCATCTGATAAGTCGAACTAATTCCCCAATTGTTAAAATCTCCCAACACATAAACAGAAGATTTTCCGGGAGCCCATAGACCTAAAGTCACTTTTGTTGGGTCGGCAGAATAATTGATACCGTCTTTAATCCCGGAAGGGCGTGCTTGAACTACTGTGGCTGAACGAACGGTGTAGCTAAATGATATGGATTTATTCTGAGTACCGGAAACAGCTTCACAAACTACTTGCGTTGTGCCGCTTGTTTCCGTTACAGTATGATTATAGGTTAGTGAAGTACCTGTTTGAGTTGCTACCGTTGAGCCATTTATTTTTAACGTAAGTGTAGCGCTTTCGGAAGCATTGACAGTAATTGGAAATTGATCGCCCGTATTTGTAAAAAATGATGATGAGGTTGGTGCAGAGAAAGTGGCATTAAAGCCTGAACTAAAATCAATGAACTTATCGACATCGGTTTGTTTGTTATCCGTCCAATTTCGGGTTTTTAGTTTCAATCCGATACGAGGTATCTCTGCAGCTGTCTTATTGAAAAATGTAGTAGGTGTAAATGTAATTTGATATTTATCTGGATTGGTACTAATACGTGTACACTTAGCCGCATCCTGCGCTGCAGTAGCCGGGTTTACATTCGTTGGTGCATCAGCATCGGCTGTACCCGTTTTTTTTATCCACGTCCAAATCCAAACCGGATTGGTCGTATTATCCCATGCTAATTTATCAAGACTGGTTCCCGACACATCTACAGTTATTGTTACTGGTTGATTAGCTACTGGAAATGCGGGGGTGGTAGTGACAACCTGTGCCCAAGCTAGCTGGGGCAACAACAGTAAAATCAATAAATATTTTTTCATAATACGGAAAATAATATAAAGTAAAGAGGCTGTCTCAGAAAACGTATGAGACAGCCTCTTAGTTAGAAGAAAATAATGCTACTTAACAGATACCACTTTCGTATTCAAGTTTACATTAATGGTCTTTGAACCGCTAACGCCAACATATCTGAAGTTAGTATCACCATCATTCGCGTTAACAAAAAGAGGATCTACAGTTGTGAAGTAAGTGAAATTGTAAGAAGGCGACCAATCTGCCTGAGGGAAAAACCGAAACGTTTCATTATTCACAAAATTTGCTGTTGCTTCGTAAACTCCGGCACTTATATAAGTCATATTGATACTGACACCTGTTCCAGGTTTATCCCAACCACCAATTCCGGCACCGGTCATATATAAGACCGGCTTGGGCAAGTCTCCCACCACAACCGTCTTTTTGTTAATATCAACCGTGATTTTATAAGGGCCAGGTGAGCCAGTAAATTGAAGATTTTTATCTCCATCATTAGCGTTTGCAAACTTTGCATCTACGGTTGTAAAGTAAGGGTAATTGTAAGATGTTGGTCCCCAATCGGCTTGAGCAAAGAATCGGAAAGCTCCTACAACAAAATTAGCGTCTGCCACAAAAACTCCAGGTTTAACAAATGTCATCTTTACGCTTGCACCTGTTCCTGGCTTATCCCAGCCACCAGTACCCGCACCTGTCATGTACATTACAGGTTCATCCACCGCAGTCATCACCACAGTCTTTGCTTTCAAATCTACTTCCACTTTGTAATAACCAGTAGTACCGACAAATTTCAAATTGCTATCTCCATCATTTGCATTTTCAAACAAAGCGCTCACCGAAGTAAAGAAAGGATAGTTGTAAGATACAGGTCCCCAATCAGCCTGAGCGAAGAAACGGAAAGCCTGACCATTATTAAACTTAGCAATCGTTTCATACTTTTTGAATGATGGGCTTTGCACCTCAACAGCCGCATCAGGCCAAGGGCCCCAACCGTTCAATGCAGCGCCCATTCCATAAATTGGAGGGAAGCTAGTAGCATAAGGTGTAACAGTAATTGTTTTAATACTGGAAATCACCGTAGCCACTTTATCGCTAATGGTAGAGGTTACTCTTAATTTAATCGATGCAGCCTCTTCCGGATTTAAACCCAGTCCGAGAAGCTTTTCATTCATGTCACTTACTTTGATTGCTGCCTCCAACTTTCCATTGGAAACAGTAGCAAGTTCAATTGGTGTTGTAAAATCACCTGTTCCCTTATCAATCTGCAGCTTATACGTAACGGCAGCATTGAAACCAAAATTAGGGGCTGTCCACTTGAACGTCTCTAATGTGTTGGCCGCATTTTCAACTGTTAGAACGTAAGCAGTAGCACTAGGTGCTAACAGGTCGTTGGCAACAACCGATGACTTAAGTGTTGGCTTTACAGCATCATCCTTACATGATGTCATAAAAAGCGTAGCCATCAAAGCCAATAGGCTAAAGATTCTCGCAACTTTGACTATTTTCATATTGTAATTTTTTAGTTTGATCGATTTTAATTGTTACTAGTAACCATCATTTTGCTTGAGGTTCGGATTTGATCCAAGGTCAGCAGCTGGAATAGGGAACAATACTCTTTTTGCTTCAATAGAAGCACCCGCTGCAACGCCTCCCTTCCAAGGCCACAAATAAGTTGAACCTGTAAACTTACCAAAGCGAATCAAATCTGTTCTTCTGTGCGCCTCCCAATACAACTCACGAGCACGTTCATCTAAGATAAAATCAAGAGTTAATTGATTAGCCACAATTGCTCCAGGAGCATTACCGGCAGTTACATCACCTGATCTGGTGCGAATCGCGTTTACATAACCCAATGCAGTGGTTACATCACCACCAGTTCCTCCTCTTAACACAGCTTCTGCGTACATCAAATAAGCGTCTGCCAAACGGAACATAGGAAAATCAGTATCAGGGAAACCAGTAGCATCATTAGGAGCAACAACGTCAGTTGAAGAAATGTTTCTGAACTTATAAATTCCATATCCATCGGTGCTCTTATTAACTGCTCCAATAGCCTTTGATTGGCCTTTATCTTCTTTCGCAAATATTGCACGAGACTCTGTCAATGCAGGAAATTTATCAACCAGTGCGGAAGTTGTTCTTAAGCCAGACCATCCACCATTACCTGCATTACCATTGATCATCACTTGAACAATCGAATATGCCTGTGATTTTGCACCATCAAAGTTTTGAGAGAAGATGATCTCCGTATTGTTGGTGTTATTGTCTGAACGGAAGAGGTTCGCATACTTTGGAGCAAGTGTATAACCTGCCGCAATTACTTCATTCAACTGCGTGATTGCTTCTGTGTATTTGGGTTGATTGATGTAAACTTCAGAATTTAAGTACAGTTTAGCCAACAACATGGCGCAAGCTGCCTTATCCGCTCTGCCGTATTCAAATCGAGGTGCTCCTAAATCAGCTTTAATAGCTTTCAACTCCGATTCTACGTAAGCATACAATTCCGCTCTTGTTTTCTGTGGGGGGAAAAAAGCTCCCGGCAAATCTGCTTCTGTCACGAACGGCATCTTACCATATAGGTCAATACCAAAATAATAAGCCAAAGCTCGTAAGAAGCGCGCCTCTGCTTGAAACTTCTTTATTTCGGTATCACCAGTTTTGCCTGAAGTAGCCCGAATAAATTCATTGGATAATGCGGCCACATTCATAATACGGGCAAACAACGCAGTAGGAATACCATCTGACGGCAACCAATTGTTGTAGTGTAAATTAAAGATAGTACCGTTGGCATCATTCGGATAAGTCCATACAGCCTCGTCGGTAGGCAACTCTTGCATATACCACAAAGATCTTACAAAGCAACTAAAGCCTTCATCTACACCCGCAACATCTTGTGCTCCTGCAGGGCCTTTTTGTCCAGTTAAGGCAAATGCGGCATATAACTTAGCTAGACCTTGTTTGTAGGATTCAGTTGTTGTATAAACTTTATCTGAAGTGGTTAAGAAAGGGTCATTTGGCTTCACATCTAAATCACCCACGCACCCCATGAGTAGTGTCATTGAAATAAAGACACTGAGTGAAGAAATTTTTATATAATTCGTTTTCATAGTCTGTATCTTAATTTGTTAGAAAGTAACATTCAAGCCTAGTAAAATCGTTCTCGGCCGAGGATAAATGTTATTATCAATTCCGCCATCTACTTCCGGATCTAATCCTTTGTAGTTTGTAATCACAAACGCATTTTGAACAGTTAAGCTAAATCTCGCTTTTACACGCTCCACAAATACTTTATCTAAGCTATATCCTAGGCTCAAGTTGTCCATCCTGAAAAAGGAAGCATTCTGCACATAGTAATCCGAATAAATTTGTTGTGATGTAAACTTTGTATCATTGATTGAATTCAACGTGTTGCTGAAATAGCCAAGGTTATACAAACCGTTATAGAAAGATCTTCCTGACTCCACGTTATTATAAACATAATTACCAATGCTTAAACGACCTGAGAAAGAGAAATCAAACTTTTTATAAGCTACCCTTGAGTTGATACCTATCAGGAAGTCAGGTATTGGTGTCTTATATCTGTAGCGATTGAGGTTATTCCCTACAACGCTTCCGCCATTACCAGACCGATCGACATAAAGACCTTCTACAGGCTTGCCGGCACCATCATATACTTGTTGATAAGGGAAGAATGAGTTCGCTGAAAATCCTACTTGATCATTTTGAATAAAGGCATCTACTCCAATACCTCCTTTAAAAACTCCAAGGTAATTCGGGTCGTTGGTCGCATTCAACTTAGTTATCTTGTTGGTGAACGTTGTGAAGTTAGCCCCCACATTCACAGTTAAGTCTTTGGTAGAAATCGGTGTACCTTTTAAGGTTAACTCAAATCCATTAATTTCCATGCTACCCACGTTAGTGGTAAGAAAATTGGAAAAATTCGCACCATTCGCTATTGCAATAAAGTTTAGTAAGTCTTTTGTGTTCTTTTGATAAACCTCGACTGATCCAGTCAATTTATCATCGAAGAATCCAAAGTCAGCGCCAACATTGTAGGTCGTGGTTTCTTCCCACTTAATTCTACCATCATATGGATTGGGGCGTTGAGTAACATAGAACGTATTTCCTAATTGATATTGCGTTAAAATATCTGAAGCTTGATAAGTTGCCAAATAAGGGAAATAAGAGTTCGGAACGCTGGTAAGGTCTTGTTGTCCTGTAACACCATAACCTGCTCTCAATTTCAAATCAGAAAGGAAACCTACATTCGCTAAGAATTGCTCGTCTTTCATTCTCCAAGCTAAAGCTAACGAAGGGAAAAGTCCCCAACGATTCGATGAGCCAAAACGAGAAGAACCGTCATTTCGAAGCGTTGCAGTTAACAAGTATTTGCCATTAAAGGTGTAATTCAAGCGTCCAAAGAAAGAAACTAGATAATTTTGGCTTTTTGATGGGCTGGAAATCGTACGTGACAAATCCTTATTTATGCTATAGGCTTCACGGTAAAAATGTTGCCAACCATAACCAGCAGTAAAATCAACTTTATGATCGCCAAACTGCTTAGTGTAATTACCATAAATATCTAAAAGCTCAGATTGATTTCTGCCTCCATATGTATTGTCCCTACCTACCAAAGTACCGTTGTTATTAACAAATGAAGCAACGGGAGCTCTGTTAAAGCCATCACTCACTGTTCTATCAATACCGGCATTTACTGTTAACTTAATGTCCGGAAAGAATTTTAACTTATAATCAGCCTTGACGCTGGCAATAATTCTGTTCGATGTAGATTGATTATTCGTCTGATTGAGTTGAGCAACTGGATTTGCTGTTCCACTAACGGCTCCTTTGCTTATCCATGAAAAATAACCTCCAAACTGTTGATTGGCTGCGTCATAAATAGGTTGTGTAGGGTCAAATGTTACCGCGCTTCCTACAGCACCTGCATCTCCAAAATTATTGAAAGTCACGTTTCCTTTTACGCTCACATCCAGCTTCAAATCTCCATCTAAGAAGGTCGGACTCGCATTGATGTTCAAAGAGTGACGCTGTAATCCGGTTGTTTTTAAAATACCTTGCTGATCAGTATAGCCATAAGAAACGCGATAGGGTATTCCTTTGAGGGAACCGGAAGCGCTCAAATTGTGATCATGAGAAACGGCATCTCTGAAAATTTCACGTTGCCAATCTGTATTAGCATTTCCTAACTTTAACTTAGCATTTGCATCAATACCTGAAGTACCTGAAGGTAGACTGTTAATAAGTGCTTTGTATTGGGTAGCGTTTAGCACGTCTACATATTTCACTGGTGATCCAATTGACAAATTGGCACTATACGAAAATTTGGTTTTACCTTCCGCACCCTTCTTAGTTGTAATGATGATTACGCCATTCGAAGCGCGCGAACCATAGATGGCCGTTGCAGAGGCATCTTTCAAAACAGTGAACGTTTCAATATCATTGGGATTGATTGAGGCTAATGGATTCGAAATACCACCTGGATTGGTATTGTCAACAGGAAAACCATCAATCACTATCAATGGATCATTGCTTGCACTTAACGAAGCTCCACCTCGAATACGAATCGTTGAACCAGCTCCAGGAGCACCACTCGCTGATGTAATAGAAACCCCGGCAAATTTACCCACCAACAAATCTTGTGGTGAAGTCAGCACGCCTTTATTAAAATCTTTATTCGAAATGGCTGTAACCGCACCGGTTGCATCTTTCTTTTGAACTTCACCATAACCAATCACCACCACTTCCTGTAAAGCGGTGACATCTGCTTGCAGAACTACATTGATCGTGGTTTGATTGCCAACTGTTATCTCTTGCGAGACATAACCGATAAAAGAAAAATCAAGAACCGCATTGGCTCCTACACTGATTTTGAAACTTCCATCTCCATCCGACACTGTTCCGTTGGTGGTACCTTTCTCCAGAATGTTCACGCCCGGAAGAGGTGAGCCGTCATCCGAAGAAGTAACTTTTCCTGATACTACTTGCTGGGCAAAAATTGGCGCAAAGCCAAATACCAGCAACACCGTCAGGCACTTTCTCGCTGTTTGGTAAAATTTAATCATACAGATACTTAGGGTTAATAAATTATTTGGTCAGGTTTGAACTCAATTTGACCTCCGACACAGCTCGGGCAAATTTTGTTTCGGTTAAAACTAATTAAAGAAGAACGCATTTAGGTAATGAAAATCGAAAAAAATGTTATGGAAACGTGACCGCAATCGTTTGTAATTTTTTAAGGCTACTTAATTTTGCCAATAGGTCTAAAATCGAAATAACCAAAGAAGATTTTGTTTAGTCCCAAATTGAAAGAAGGCGATGCTGAACATCAAACTCAATTTCCGTCAAAATTTGAATAGATTCGAATGATCAAGGTTCGTACGAAGTCCAACTAAGAAACAATTCGATAACAATTTATTGACTTCGCTTTACTTTTTGACTCTTTTAACAAAGGAAAAATCAAAGCAAATCCACCTATTAGAATTCGCTCAACTTCGTCTTTAGACCTTAATGAGTAACTCTAGACCTGTTGACACTGTTACTTAGTCGCTACCCTATTTTGACACAGTTTGTTGAATAGACTCTACCCAGTCGTAGCAGCATTCGCTTCCCTCCACTTAGCATTCGTTCCAGTTGTAGCG